>DAISWR010000009.1:5133-14133 GCA_036826255.1 Nanobdellota archaeon
ATACGGAGGAAATAAACATGAGAGAGTTTAATAGAGGCGGTTTTTCGAGTGAACCGCGAGAAATGCATAAAACAACTTGCTCTGAATGTGGTCAAGAATGTGACGTTCCATTCAAGCCTACAGAAGGTAAACCTGTTTTTTGCAAAGACTGCTATAGAAAAAGGAAAAGATTCTAATTCTTTTTAATATAGGCAAATACTTCTTTTTTTTCTTTTTATTTTAAATATACATTTTCACCAAAACCTTTAAAAAGAGGGATATAATCTTTTATTTTATATTAAGATAATGCTAGAAGTAGAGAGATTCTTTCTTCTTTGTATTGTTTTAGTAGGAGATCAAAATGGATGGAACCGTTAAGTGGTTTAATAGGAAAAAAGGATACGGATTTATTAAAGGAGAGGATGGACAGGACTATTTTGTGCATCATACTTCCTTAGCACAAGGAACCTTCTTAAATGAAAATGATAATGTATCTTTCGAGCCTATTGAAAATGAACGAGGAAAGCAAGCTCAAAACGTTACTGTAAAAACCTAGAATAATTGGGATCAGAATACAACCTTTTTCTTATTCTTTAATCTTGATAGATACTTCTCCATTTGATTTAAATACAAGCCCGCCTTAAATATTTATGTGGAACAACTAAGAAAATTAGAAATAGAACTAAAAATAAGGGGCTTTAGCAAGAATACGCTAAGCGCATATCTTCTTCACAATAGAAAATTTATAGAATTTATAAAAAAAGATGTTAATGGTGTCAATGAAGATGATATTAAGTCATACTTAGCTTACTTAACCTCTGATAAGCAACTTTCTAATAGCTCAGTAGCATTGACAAAAGCAGCACTAATATTTTTTTATAATGAAATCCTGGGAAAAGAAATAAGAATAAAGTCCCCAAAGATACCAAAAAAAGTTCCTGTTGTTCTAACAAGAGAAGAAGTAAAAGCCTTGATAGCAAACACAACAAACAAAAAACATAATTTCATAATAAAACTGCTTTACTCTTCTGGTTTAAGATTAAGCGAGTGCGTTAATTTAAAATTAGAAGACCTGGATTTAAAAGAAAAAGTAGGATGGGTAAGATCTGGTAAAGGAAAAAAAGATAGAATGTTTATTTTGTCTGAAAATTTAATGAAAGACTTATATTCTTATATAGAAGAGAATAAAATAGAGAAAGGTAATTTATTCCTGGGCTGGAACAAGAAACCGATATCAAAAAGAACAATACAAAAGCTTGTTAATATAGCCGCTTTGAAAGCAGGGATTAAAAAAAATGTTCATGTGCATACGTTAAGGCACTCTTTTGCAACCCACTTATTAGATGATGGCGTTGATATAAGGTATATACAGGCATTACTCGGGCATAGTTCGATTTCAACCACTGAATTATATACACATATTTCTAATATAAAATTGAAATCAATACAAAGCCCAATTGATAAGTTGTAACAAAATTAAAATAATTTAAAAGAAAAAAGAAAAAGATTTATCTCCTTTTCCTTCTCCCGCCTCTAGCCATCTTTGCTCTACTTATATTGCCTGCTTTATCCAAGAAGTATAAGTAACCCTTAGCTTTTTTTACACCGGCCTCAGCGACAACTTCAATCTTACCGCCGCCTTTTTTTCCGCCTCTAGCCATCTTTGCTCGTCCTACATCTCCCTTTTTTGTAATGAAGTAGAGATAACCTTTTTGTCTTTTTACTCCAACTTTAGCAACTCTTTCTGCCATTTAAATTCCTCCTTTAAAATTCTTATATTTACGTCCAAATTAAAGTTTATAAACTTTTTTATTCTCGAGAATACCGACGATAGTTACTTAAAAGTAAATAAAAAATAGAATCACAAGTCGTATGACATAACCGTTTTCCTTTTATTTTTATCTGCCCTTGCTTCAGCCTCTTTTATCATAGCCTCAACTTTTTTGCTTAGAGCATCAGCAAACTCTCCTGAAACATTAAACTTAGTGTAGTCTTTTATTTTGCTCCTAACAACCAATAAATCCGCCATTTTGCACCCCTTTGATCTTCCAAGTCTCTTTTCAAATATTACAGATTTAGCGTTTATATATCTTGCTAATCACAATAAACTCTTCGCTTTATCTATATGATCAGCTACCTTACCGCCCTTTTCTGTTAATTTAATTGTCTTTATTCTTCCCTGCTTTTCAAAAGTCACTAACCCAGATTTTTCCATCTCTTGTAATATTTTTACAGTATGAGAATATGTACAATCAACTTCCTTCGCTAAAATACTACCATATCTGCTTCTTATATTATTCTTTAAAGAAACCAGCACCATAGAGGGTTTTTTTCTAAAAAAAACGTCAAATATATCTTTTTTCTTAACCACGTTCCATCCTCCCAAATTCTCTATAACCTATCTTTTATAAAATAGATATTTTTAAAGATATATTTAAACCTTTGCGTTTTACTACTGCCCCCCAAGAAAACACAACTTATCCTCCAAAATAAGCTTTTTTTACAACATTTCTACCAGCACTTTTTGCTTCATAAAGTAGTTTATCAGCATCATCCACCATCTTAGAAAGTTTATATTCTTTTTTATATGTAGCAGCACCTAAGCTTATAGTAACAGGGTGTTTTACTCTTCTTATTTTTTTAGAACTAATCTCTACATTATATCTTATCCTTTCAGCTAATAAAGAAACTTCATCAAAACTAGTCTCAGGAACAATAATTGCAAATTCTTCCCCGCCATATCTAAAAACTGTATCGATTTTTCTAACACTCTTCATTAATATTTTAGCAATAACCCTTAAGACCCTATCCCCGGTTTTATGACCATATTTATCGTTATATATTTTAAAATGATCAATATCTAGTAAAATTACAGATAAAGGATGTTTGAATCTTTTAGCTCTTATAATCTCTTTGTTTAAAGTGCTAATAAAGAATCTTCTGTTATACAAGCCAGTTAGGTGGTCAATTAAAGATTCTCCCTTAACTATTAGAAAGGTTCTTAACAAATACAAGCTTAAAATTAAAAAGAACAAAATTGTAACTAAGCTTATAACTAAATTAACTGAACTTAAATTATAAACAGAGCTTAATATACCTTTAATTTCTAAAAGTGATGACCCATCAACTAATCCTCTAAAATTCTCTAAACTTTGCTCAACAGAGGAAATATTACCTGCTATAGTTAAATAGAAGATAATCATTATTATGAAGGTTGCTACAGCAAACGTCTCTAAAAAATAACCAGTTAATTTAACCCTATTCAACTCTTTTTTTAGCATGAACCCCACCCAGTTCACTAATATTTAAGCCTTTTGGGCAAAAGCTTTAAATAAATACCTTGGATAACTACAGTATGCTTGATATAAAATTAATTAGAGATAATCCTAAGGTTGTTAAAGACAGTTTGAGAAAGAGAGGATTAGATGAAAAGGAGATAGACCAGCTTTCAAGATTAGATGACGAATGGAGAGAGACAAAACAAGAGGCGGATAATTTACGGGCTGAAAGAAATAAGACAAGCGAGAGAATAAATGAGGCTAAAAAGAAAGGCGAAGACATTTCTCTTATATTAAAAAGAGCAAAAGAGATTCCTGTTAAGATTGAAGAGAAGGAAAAACATCTCGAAAAATTAGAAAAAGAGAGAATTTTTATTTTAGAAAACATCCCTAACTTAGTTGACAAGAGTGTTCCTGTTGGAGATGCATCTAAAAATAAAGTCTTAGAGAAATTTGGGAAAATAAAGAAGCAAAAATTCAAGATTAAAGGTCATGAAGAAATTTTATTAGCATTAGACCAGTTAGATATTGAAAGGGCAGCAAAAGTTTCTGGCGCAAGATTTTATTATTTGAAAAGGGACCTTGTTAAATTAAACCAAGCTTTGATAAATTTCGCACTTGATTTTTTAAGAAAGAAAGGATTTGTTTTAATACAGCCGCCTTTTATGTTAAGAAGAGATATTTTGAAAGGGGCCGTAACTTCATCTGCTTTTGAAGAAATGATTTACAAAATTGAAGGGGAAGATCTTTATTTAATCGGGACTGCTGAACACGCTTTAAATGCCTATTATATGAATGAAGTTTTAAATGAAAAAGAATTGCCAATAAGGTTTGCAGGCATATCCCCTTGTTTTAGAAAAGAAGCTGGAAGCCATGGAAAAGATACGAAAGGCATTTTTAGAATACACCAATTTGAAAAAATAGAGCAGTTTGTATTTTGCAGGCCAAAAGACTCGTGGAAGGAATTTGATACAATATTAAAAAATTCAAAAGAATTATTCAAAAAATTAGGTATTCCATTTAGGACTGTTTTATTATCTTCACAGGAGCTGGGAAGGGTTCCAACTAAAACTATTGATTTGGAAGGATGGTTCCCTTATACAAAGGAATACAGGGAGTTAGGCTCATGCTCAAACTGCCTTGATTACCAGTCTAGAAGAAGCAATATTAAATATGAAGGAAAGGCAAGGGAATTTGTATATACCTTAAATAATACTGCAATTGCAACTGAAAGAATGATTGTCTGCTTAGTTGAAAATTACCAGCAAAAAGACGGCTCTATTAAGATCCCCCCAGTTTTACAAAAATATATGGGCGGCTTGAAGGTAATAAAAAAGCACAAGGTTTAAAAAACTATATTCTAGACTATATATATGGACAAGAAAATAAGAATTTTAGCAGCTGGAGACCTGCATGGTGATATAGCCCAAGCAGAAAAATTAGCTCAAAAAGCAGAAGACGAGAATGTAGATTTAATAATTCTTACAGGAGATATAACTCATTTTGGAGGTTCTGCTGAAGGTTTAATAGGCCCACTTGTTAAAAGAAATAAAAAAGTATTCTTGATACCTGGAAATCACGAAAATGTAGAGACAATAAACTTGTTGACTGATACTTATAGTGTAAAGAATCTTCATGGTTACTATGCTATTTTAGGAGACGTCGCTTTCTTTGGGTGTGGAGGTGCAACAAAGGTAGGCCCTGTTTTAAGATTAGATGAAGAAGAAGTAAAATACCTGCTAGGAAGAAGCCATAAGAAAATCAAGGATTTTAAAAGAAAAATAATGATAACTCATGAGCATCCTACAGGAAGTATAATAGATAAACTGATTCCAAATTCAGGTTCTAAAAGTATCAGGGAGGCTGTAGATAAGTTTAAGCCAGATTTTGTTTTATGCGGCCATATACATGAAGCAGCAGGCATAGAAGAGAAAATCGGCCTTACAACTGTAATAAATGTTGGAAAAGCTGGGAAAATAATAGAATTATAGCAAGACTTTTATACTCTTTCTTGATTTAAGATAAAAATATGGAATTAATAATAACTGAAAAACCGTCTCAAGCAAAAAAGATAGCAGAAGCCCTTGCTGATAAAAAGATAAAAGAAAACAAAAATAAAAAAATTAGTTATTATGTTTTAGAGCATAATGGAAGAGAAATAACTATCGTTCCTTCTGTCGGTCATCTGTTTAATTTGGCTGAAAAAGACAAGAAAGGCTGGACATACCCTATTTTTGATTTAGAATGGAAGCCGTCTTATGAAATAAAAAAAAGCGCTGCATTTACAAAACCTTATGTAGAAACCATAAAGAAACTATGTAAGGATGTGTCCGAGATTATAGTCGCCACAGATTATGATATTGAAGGCAGCACGATTGGTTGGAACATCGTTAAATTCCTTTGCAATAAAAAAGACGGCAAAAGAATGAAGTTCTCCACATTAACTAAAGACGAATTAGTAAGTAGTTATGAGAATGCCTCTAAACATCTTGACTTTGCCCAGATAGAAGCTGGAGAAACAAGGCATTTCTTAGATGCAATTTACGGCTTTAATCTTTCAAGAGCATTAACATTATCAATAAAAGCAGCTGGAAAAGGATTTAAGGTATTATCAACAGGAAGGGTTCAAGGCCCAGCATTAAAGATTATTGCTGATAGGGAACTAGAAATTAAAAACTTTAAATCAGTTCCTTATTGGGAAATAGAACTGATAGCAGAAGAGCTTAATTCATGGCATGAAAAAGATAAATTCTGGGATGAAAAAGAAGCTAAAGATGTATTAAAAAAAATAAAAGGAAAAAAAGCTATTGTCTCAAAAATAGAAAAGAAAGAATTTAAACAAAACCCACCAAATCCTTTTGACCTAACATCTTTACAATTAGAGGCCTATAGAACATTAAGAATATCCCCAAAACAAACGCTGGAAATAGCGCAAGAACTTTATACTAATGGATTAATCTCTTACCCAAGAACATCCTCTCAAAAACTTCCTCCTTCAATAGACTATAAAAAAATCCTAGAAGGATTATCAAAAAATAAAAACTACTCTCCACTTTGTGAAGAATTGCTAAAAAAAAGAAGTTTAAAGCCAAATGATGGAAAAAAAGAAGACAGGGCACATCCAGCAATTTATCCTGTAGGCTTAGAAGCAAGTTTAGCAGACAGATACGGACAGCTTTACGACTTAATAGTTCACAGATTTTTAGCTACGTTCTCTGAGGATGCTACAAGAGAAACAAACACAATAACAATTGATGTTGATGGTGAAAATTTTATAGCTAAGGGAACTAGAACAACAAACCATGGTTGGCATAAGTTCTATGGAAGATTTTTAATATTAGAAGAGCAAGAATTACCAAAACTAAAAGAAAAACAAGAATTAAATGTTAAAGAAGTAAAACTGCATAATAATGAAACCCAACCGCCAAAAAGATACACGCCAGCTTCTATAATAAAGAAAATGGAGTCGCTTGGTCTAGGAACAAAAGCAACTAGATCAGAAATAATAGACACACTATATCAAAGAAATTATATTAGTGATGAACCAATAAAAGCTACACAACTGGGAATAAAAACCGTAGAAGCCCTAGAAAAATATACTCCAAGAATTCTTGATCAGCAATTAACAAAGCATTTTGAAGATGAGATGGAAGAAATTCAAGATGGTAAAAAACACAAAAATGCTGTAATAGAGGAAGCAAAGGAATCACTAACTAAAGTTCTGTTAGATTTTAAGGAAAAAGAAAAATTGATAGGAGCGTCTTTAGGTGAAGCTTATATAGAAACACAAATTCAAGAATCTTTAATTGGTAAATGCCCTGTATGTAAAGAAGGCACATTAAGGATAACCTATTCTAAGAAAACCAAATCTAAGTTTATAGCCTGCAACAAATATCCAGATTGTAAGACAACATTCAGCCTGCCAAAATTTGCTTTAATAAAACCAACAAAAAAAGAATGTTCTTCATGCCAATTTCCAACTCTGCTTGTTATAAGAAAAGGCAAAAGACCGTATGAACATTGCATTAATCAAAACTGCCCTAAAAAATTAGAATGGATCAAGCAACAAGCAGCTAAACAATAATTCCCTTATCTTTTATATCAAAAAATATCCACCTTTCATAATTCTCTTTAGGTTTTTTTAAGATTAACCTTTTTCTTTTATATTCTTTATTCATTTCAATTAAACATTTACTAAATTTCTGCATGAAACTTCCAACCATATTTACTTTGTCTTTAACCTTGAAATCCTCATAGACCTGAGAAGTAATAATAATGGGTATGTTATACTGCTTAGCTAATTCCTTAAATACTGTTAATTGATTGGCTGTAGCCCTATTAATCTCTTTAGCATCTTTGTTTTTTAATTCCAATTTATAAAAATAAGAAATATTGTCTAAGATTATCAAACTTATCCCACTTTTAAGAACCTTATCCAGATTTTTTATCTCCTTATCTAATTCGTCAAAGCTTTTAGGATTAAAAACTAAGATATTATCTAAATACTTGATATAATCTTCGCCAATAATCTGTTTTATCCTCTCTACAGAAAATTCCTTTTCTGTATCTATATAAATAACTCTTTTCCCATTTTTAGCTAAGTAAGAAGCGCACATTAAGCACAGTGTTGATTTCCCAGAAGCACCCCTACCATAAACCATAGTTATCATACCTTCTCTAAATCCTCCAAAGAACTTATCCAATGCATTATTGCCGCTTGAAACTACCATGCTGTTTCTAGAGGTATAAAAATTTAAAAACATTTGCAAACCAAAATCTTTATATACAAGCAGTATATACAGAGATGTATATACATAATGCTTACAAAATGGCAGATATATATGAAACAACTATCGTATGCGACAAGTGTAATAGAAAGACTAGTAAAAACCTTGTCATGAAAGACGGCTTTAGATTAAGGACTTGGGAATGTAATGGCTGTAACAAAAGATATTTCCACCCTCTAGATCTACAAGAATATGAAGGTTTTAAGGAACTTAAGAATAAAACCTTTAAAGTTAAATTAAGATTAGTTGGTAATTCTTATGCAGTTTCAATCCCAAGAGAGATTATTGATTTTGAAGAAGAATTCAATAGAGAACTGCAAGAGCTAATAAATATTACATTAGAAGAACCTGGGAGATTATCATTATTTTTTAATAAAAAATTAGGAAAGATTTATTAATGCAGGAGAATAATGAAGAAAAAATGACAAAGGAAGTTAGACTAAAAGTCATGGAGGCCTTGCAGGAAGAGGCTTATAAAGGAATAGTTAGAATAGATTCTGAAACTATGAAAGAAATAGGAGTAAGAGCAGGTGATATTGTCGAAATAGAAGGTGGAAGGAAAACAGTAGGCATTGTTGATAGGGCTTATCCAACAGATGTCGGTGAATCCATCATAAGAATGGATGGTATCCTAAGAAGAAATGCTAAAACTGGAATTTCAGAAATTGTTACAGTAAGGAAAGTTGATGTTAAGGAAGCTAAAGCAATAACTATAGCTCCATCCCAAAAAGGAGTAATGATACAGGCACATCCAGATTTATTTAAGAGAGGGTTATTAGGAAGAGCCCTTGTAAAAGGAGATATTGTTGTATTAGGCGGGGCAAAAAGGAGAAGAAAAACCATGACAGAATCTCCTTTCTTCGATGATATCTTTAGTGTTTTAGAAGAAAATTTCATGGGGAGCTTTGGTTTCGGCTCATTAAAATTTATTGTAGCAGAAGCAAATCCTAAACAGG
>DAISWR010000010.1:0-2581 GCA_036826255.1 Nanobdellota archaeon
AGAAGAATCTAGTTTAGAAGTAAAATTAACCCTTATAAATTCATTAGTATAAACTGGCTCTGACCAGACATTATCCAAGGTTTTTACTTCATCATAGATGTTGTTAATTAAATCTCTGTTTGAATCAAGATGCAGGGCATTACTAATCTCAATAACAGCTTCATAAGTCTGGTTGCTTAAGTGAGGAATATTCCATTCTATATAATCAATTAAGCCATTCTTGTTTGTGTCTAAGAAATTAGCTTTAACAAAGATCTTTCCTTCTGGTGTTACATGATATAACCTAACATTTCCTGGCGAAGATTCTTTGATAGTCATGTAGGCCAGTATATCTGTGTAGTTTACATCTGATGATACAGTTATCCTTTTACCATAGCTTAAAATTTCTTCTATAACCTCCGGGCCTGGCAGGGTATATTCTATTTCTAATTTGTCAGCTTCTTCTAATATTGTTATTTTTTTAGTTTCGATTTTTTCTTCTTTAACTTCTTCTATGTCGCTTGGAAGTGTTATTTGTATAGACCCTTCTTTTACCTCTTCAGTATCACTAACGTCCACTTCATCTTCTGCTTGTTCTACAGGTCTTTGAGGAGCTTCATTCTGGATGGTAGTTTGATTTAGAAACTCCTCATTTACAAAATCATATATTGCTAGACCTGTAATTGACCATAAATTTTTAAAGAAATTATCTCCAAAATCTAAGATAGTAAATCCTGTTATTAAGTTTGTAGTCTTTGGAGGCTCTTCTATAATTACATTATTAGAATCTACTTCAGATTCTATGCCATCTATAATTTTTTTAACTACAATGTTAGTAGCGTTTATTGATATGTCTAAAGTAGTAGTTGTGTCGTTAGGTATTATCTTTTTAACCCATCTTACTGGCTGTCCTATAACAACTCTGTGTAATGGTTTTTCTTCTAGAACTGTAAGATTAGTTTCGTTTAATGCTGTAATTTTAGTTATATTACTTAGGGTTATGTTTTCTTTAGTTAAGTTTAGTACAGTTATATTTTCACTAATTTCTGTTATGTTTGTTTGGTTTTCAAGAATCTTAGTAGTTTTATTTATTTCTTCAAGTAAAGTCTGATTAAATATTTCTTCCGAAGTTCGATTTTGTGTTAGATCTAGTGTTTTATTGCTTTGATTTAGACTTCCTTCATTTACAAATTCGTAAGTTGTTGAGCCAAAGACTCCTCCAAAATTTCTTAAAAAAAATAAAGAAAGTAGCATAATCCCCATTATCAAAAATATCGCAATTGTACGGCTTTTATCGCTTAATTTAATCAAACTACCACTTAAAATATACTTATATTATTACTAATAAAAATACTTATTCTTGGCTTTATAAAACTATTTATTTGTGATGGTAAAACCAGTTAAAAAAACAGTTTTTTCAAGAAAACGGTTGCATATGAGCCTTTATTAAGGAAAAAAGACAGAAAATAGCCTTCCTTTTCTTTTTTAACCTTTAAATCTTTGACTTCTGTTATTATATCCCTAAAATTTGTTTCTGAAACTAATTCGGGCAGTTCTCTTATTAAGAAAGCCTCTTTTACTAAATTTTCTTTCTTTAAAATATGATTATAATCATCTGTATCAAAATTTGGTAAATTTACTTTAAAATTTTTTATCTTTTTATCTAAAAATTTATATTTTCCTAAGCAGTAAGGGACTTCAAATCCATCCTCTTCTTTTAATTTTTCATAAATCAAAGAATTCCATAAGTAGCTTTGGTAGCTATGAAGAAAAAATTTTAGTTTTCTAGCCCCAAATTCCCTTAAACTGTTAATTGGGTTGATTTTTGACAGATTCAGGTTATTGCAAGCTTGCTTAAATCTTCTTTCTAGTAAATATTTGCCTATAATGTGGTTATTGCAATTAATTCCAAATCTTTGTTCTCCATAATAATTAACAAAAAAGTCAGTTTTTTTGATATTTTCAGCTTTTACAAATATCTTAAAACTATTTCCTTCTAAATCTCCAAGACTAATGGGAGATTTTCCCCGCCCTAGAATCTCAATTTTAATGTTACTTAGTTTTAAGTCTTTTAATTTATCCTCATTTGCTCCAAAAACACTGCAAGCTTGCGTTGTAATCGCTTTTTTGTCTTTATTTCCTGCAAAACCGAAGTTTTTTAATTTTAAATTTAACCTCATTGCAATTAACTCTAAGGCTTTTATTGTAGTAAAGTTTTCTTTTTTTAGCTTAAAATAGATATATCCCCCACCATCTAAATTTAGATTAATAATTTCATCCACTATAAAGTCTTTAGGCTTATCTTTTATGCTGTACACACTTAATGAAAAAATAGTAAAATATTTAAAACAATGTAATAAATAACTAAAAGAGGTTCTATGGCTAAGGTTATTATAACTTACGATACCCTGTATGAGATCTTAAGAAGGGAAAAGTTTAGAAATGAACTACAATTATTAGATGTGGAGTTCTTTGATAATGTATTAAGTTATTTAAATGAAAAATCAGTTATCTTAGATTCCCAAAAAAATAGAGATAGTATTTTTTCTTCAGAATATAAAAAAACTGAAAGGACTATACAAAATACTAAGAAACTTCTCAA
>DAISWR010000010.1:2681-13384 GCA_036826255.1 Nanobdellota archaeon
TTTATGGTCCATATGATAATCATGATATAGCAAACCTCCCGTCTAATATAGCCGAGGTTTTAATTAGTAAAGAAAGAGCAGAAGTGATAGCGGTAGGAAAATGAAGTCTAAGAAATCAATAAAAGCTTATTGTATTAAGTGCAGGAAACATACTCAGCATAAGGTAGCTATAGCAAAAATAGGCGGAAGAAATAAAACACACCCAATGTCTCATGGTTCTAGAAAAAGGATGAGATTAAGAGGACTAGACAGGGGTTATGGTAATCAGGGAAGGACATCTAAAGGAGCAGTGAGTTCTTGGAAGAGATCAGGAGCGAAAATAAGTAAAAAAGTTAATTTAAAACTTACATGTGAAGTATGCAAGAAAAGTCAGATAAGAAATATGGGGAGGGCTAAAAGAATTGAGTTAATACAATAAAATGGAAGTAAATTTAACAGAACCAAAAAGTAACTTTGTTTTGGTGAGATGCCAAAAATGCAAGAATGAACAAATAATATTCAACAAATTATCTTCAGTTGTTAAATGCTTAGTTTGCGATGATGTTCTAGCTGAGGCTACTGGCGGAAAAGGAAAAATAAATGCAAAAGTTTTAGAGGTATTATAATAATGTTCTATAAAAAACAAGGATACCCTAATAATGGGGAAATAGTTTTATGTACTGTTAATAAGATTTTACTTAACTCTATCTTTGTATCTTTGGACGAATATAAAAATAGAGAGGGGCTTATACACATATCGGAAGTCTCTCCAGGAAGAATAAGGAATATTAGGGAGTTTGTAGTAATTGGTAAAAAAATAGTTTGTAAAGTCCTAAGGGTCGACACTTATAAGGGCCAAATTGATTTATCTTTAAGAAGAGTTTCTATCAATCTCAAAAAAAATAAATTAAATTATATCCACCAAGAGGAGAGAGCAGAAAGGATATTAGAGATTGTAGGTAAGAAGTTAAATAAAAATTTAGAAACTATGTATAAAGAGGTTGGGGAAAAGATAATCTCTAATTATGGTTCATTAATGGACTGCTTTCAGGCTATTGTAGCAGACAAGTTAGATGTAAAAAAGGAATTAACTTTGGATGGCCAGCTAGCCGAAGTATTAATTGCTATCGTAAAAGAAAATATTAAACCTCCTGAAGTAATCTTAGTCTCTAAACTGGTTATAAGAGATTATTCTCCAGACGGAATAGAAAATATAAAGAAAATACTGGATTCGATAAAAGAAATAGGTAAAAAAAATAAATATGATCTTGAATTGGCCTATTTAGGAGCCCCAAATTACAGACTAAAGATCAGATCTCCAGATTTTAAACAGGCCGAAAAAATATTTAAAAAGATAGCAGAAGAGTATAATAATATACTTAAGACCTATCATAGTGAAGGAGAAATTATAAGCGCATGAAAACTAGAATCTTAAGATGTAGCAAGTGTTTTAATTATACCTTAAGGGGGGTTTGTTGCTATTTAAAGACTAATTCAACCAAGCCAGCTAAGTTTAGTTTGGTAGATCGTTATGGAAAGTGGAGAAGAGAATACAAAACTAAAAATTAGTTAATGTTTTTTGCTCTTTGATTTTATCTTTATCGTCCAAAATTAGTTCACCATAAACTCCATCATAACCAGGATTTATATTTAGTTTATTTTCTCTGTTTTTAATTATTAAATTAGCTAATTTTTCATGAACAGCTTTTTTTAAATCCTCTTCTTTTGTATTCATCAAAATATTATACTCGTTTTTGAAATTAGATATTAATGTATTATAGATCTCCCAGACTTTTTTTGACTGTAACTGTTTTATCCCATAAATGGAGGAAATTAATTCTGTTAAAGGCATTAGTTTCTTGAAATATGGAACATTAATTGGGGTTGCTCTGTCTGCTAATTCTTCTATCCTATATTCTACTCCGATTGTCATTTCACTTTTGCATTTTGGACAGATTTTATTTAGTTTTTTAGATTCTTTGAAATTAATGTGTACACTGCAATTTCTATGACCATCTTCGTGATATTTGCCATACCTTGAATCAGTTTCAATTGTTCCTGACAAACCCTCCCCAGTCCTTATAGCTTTTATGATGTCTTTATATTTTAGACTACAATCAAAAATAGTCGCTTCTCTCCCTATTCTCCAAGGCCAAAATGAATGCATGTCAGAAAATGAGACCAGCTGTAATTTATCCAGAGAGCTAATTCTCCTGTTCATAGCAGGATCGCTGCTCATTCCAGTCTCAATTGCATGTATGTTTTTGAATTGATCTCCAAAACATTCTTGTATAGAATTAAACCCTCCCTTGCTGCCCATTGCCCCAAAAAAACTTGTCCAGTTGTGGGCAGGTATAATCTCTATATCCCTAGAAATATCCATCAACATCTCAGTAAACCCAATACAACTAATCCCAAAAATAGGTCTTCCATCATAATCAATTCTCCACCTTTTAGTAAACTTATCAATAATCTGGTCAACAACCTCTTTTCCAGGAGCCAAAACAACTAGATGAACTCTTCTACCCTTTCCATCTTGGGTATAAGCCAAAGATAATTCGCTTTGCCAAATAAAAGGAAATTTAGTTTTGCTCCATAAAATACCATTTTCGTCCTCAGTTAATTCTTTGTTTAAAATCTGGTTCCACTTAGGATGTTGGAAATCTCCAGTTCCTAAAATGTCAATACCTTTTACCTTTGCATAATCTTCATTCTTTTTGAGAGTAATAGCTTTAGAACAAGCTCCTGCAAATGAGCTATGTATATGGAAATCCCCAATAAACTTCATAATAGAAGCTAAACCCTATACTTTTATAAATCTTATTTCTAATACATGAATTCATGGTAATGGATAACCTTGGCAGTAAGTTAAGACAAACATTAAGTAATATAACCAGAAGCATTTTTATAGATAAGAAACTAATAAATGAATTAGTTAAGGATATACAAAGAGCACTTCTTTCTGCAGATGTTAATGTAAAACTAGTTTTTGATTTAACTGAAAAGATAAAGAACAGAGCTTTAGATGAAAAAGAGTCTAAAGGCATTGATAAAAAAACCCATATTATAAATATCGTTTATGAAGAATTAGTTAATCTCTTAGGTAAGGAAGAAAAAGGAATAAAAGTAGAGAGGAAAAAACCATTTAAAATTATGATGGTTGGACTTTTTGGAAGCGGAAAAACAACTTCCATCGCGAAATTAGCTAAATATTATAATAAAAGAGGATATAAGGTTGCTGCATTAGGTCTGGATGTTCACAGACCAGCTGCTTCAGATCAATTAAAACAACTTTGTGATTCAATAAAAATAGATTGTTTTATTGATAAAAAAGAAAAAGATCCATTAAAGGTATGGAAGATATATGAGAATGAATATAAGGATTATGATGTGCTGATTATAGATACTGCTGGTAGGGCTGCTTTGAGTGAAGATCTTTTAGAAGAGATAAGAATTTTATATGATAAGATTAAGCCTGATGAAAATTTATTAGTTATGTCTGCTGATATTGGGCAAGCTGCTCAAAAACAAGCTGAGGCCTTTAATAAAAATGCAAATGTTAGTGGCGTTATAGTAACTAAAATGGATGGGACTGCTAAAGCAGGAGGATCTCTATCTGCCTGCAATGCTGTTAAAGCCCCTATAAAATTCCTTGGCGTTGGCGAGAAGGTGGATGATTTAGAGCTATATGATCCAGAAGGATTTGTTTCTAGATTATTGGGTATGGGCGATTTAAAGGCTTTGCTTGAGAAAGCTAAAGACGTTATTACAGAAGAGGAAGCAAAAGATATTAGTGAAAAATTTGTTAAGGGCGAGTTTAATTTAATAGATTTATATCACCAGATGGAAGCTATGAGTAAAATGGGTCCTTTGGGAAAGGTAATGGAGATGATTCCTGGATTAGGAAGTTTAGAAATGCCTAAGGACTTATTAAAGGTTCAAGAGGGTAAACTAAAGAAATGGAAGTATGTAATAGACAGCTGTAGAAAAGAAGAATTAGAAAATCCAGATCTTATAGAAAGAAGCAGGATAGAAAGGATAGCTAAAGGAAGTGGGACAACATCAAAAGAAGTTAGGGAATTGTTAAAGCAATACAGATTAGGTAAGAAGGTTATGAAAACTGTTGGTGGTAAAGCAATGAAAACAAAAGATATTAATAAATTAGTAAAACAATTTAAAGGAAAAATGCCTAAAGGATTGGGAATATAAAATGTCTGGAGGAGAGTATAATGATGTTCTGGATAAAATTAAAAATGACAGCCTTGCAAACAGTTTGGATAAGAAAATAGAATGCTTAAAGTCAGAGTTAGAAAGGGAAGCCTCTTCAATGAGCAATGAAGAGATCTCGTCTAAGATTGAATTAATCTGCTCTGATATTATAGATTTTACTAATCTTTCGTATAAGAAATATTATAACGTGGTCATTGATAAAATAAAAATAGCGTATCTTGGAGCAAAGACAAATGGAAAAAATAATCTATAGAGGTGCCGAAGCTATTTTGTATGAAGATAATGGAAGATTGGTTAAGGAGCGAATAAGTAAGGGCTATAGATCTAAAGAGATTGATGATAAAATAAGAAAATTAAGAACAAGGGGAGAAGTTAGATTGTTAGAGAGGGCTTCTAATTTAATCAATGTTCCTAAAGTTTTTACTTCTTCTGATAAAGATATGAAAATAATTATGGAGAAGATAGAAGGAGACTTATTAAGAGACTGCCTGGATAAATTTGATAAAAATAAATTAGATAAGGTTTGTAACTTAATTGGGGGGGAAATTAGAAAATTGCATGATCGTGGAATCATTCACGGCGATTTAACAACTTCTAATATATTTTTGGTAGAGGATAAATTATATTTCATCGATTTTGGTTTAGGTTTTATCTCAGACCAAGTAGAGCATAAAGCTGTTGATTTACATTTATTAAAACAAGCGTTAGAAAGTAAACATCATACTCATTTTGAAGAGAGTTTTAAAGCAATTTTATCTGGATACAATCCTAACAAGGAGTTTATAAACAGGTTAAGCAAGGTTGAGGGTAGGGGAAGATATAAGAAAGGTTTATAAAAAGTTAGGATCCAATTTCGGAAAAAATTTGGCTATTGTATTACCGATTATATATTAGAAGATAGAAAATTTATTTTGCAGAAACATTTTTAAATGAAGAGTAATTTTTAAGTTAAGATATAGTCTCGTTAATAGCCCCGTAGAAGAATGTTAAAAACATCTGCGGAATGTAGTGGCCAAGCACACGAGCCTTTGGAGCTCGTAACGGAGGTTCAAATCCTCCCGGGGCTATATCATAATATTTATATACCCTTTTAACTTATTTTATTCTATGGCGGAAGAAAAGAAAGTTGGTATTGTATTTTCTTATTACAGCAAGTTAGGCGTTGCAGCTGTTAATTTAACAGATGGCAGCCTAAAAGTAGGAGATACGCTTCATATTTTAGGCAATACCACAGACTTTACTCAGAAATTAGACTCTATTCAGATAGAACATAATATTTTAAAAGAAGCAAAGAAAGGACAAGAAATAGGAATTAAAGTCAGCGATAGAGTAAGACCTCATGATGTAATATATAAAGTAGTTGAGTAAAGCTTATAAAGGAATAATAATTTTTGATTTTTAAGGATAAGTTGGTGAGAACTTGCTTATGCCCATGCATAATTTAGTTCTCTCTATCTTATAAAAATAAATTTCCTTTAATAAAAAATGGCAAGGATGTATTCAAGAAGGAAGGGAAAGTCTGGAAGTAAAAGACCAGCACCAAGAAAATTAACTTGGGTTAGATATAAACCCAAAGAAGTTGAGTTATTAATAATAAAATTAGCTAAATCTGGAAAGGCGGCAAGCCAAATTGGTATAATTTTAAGGGACTCTTATGGCATCCCAGATGTTAGATCTGTTTTAAATAAGAGAATAACTAAGGTTTTGAAGGATAATGAACTGTTGCAAGAGCTACCAGAAGACTTGATAGCTCTGATTAGGAGAGAGATAAAAATAATGAAACACAGGGAGACTCATAAAAAAGATCAGACAAGCAAAAGGGGTTTGTTATTAACAAGAAGTAAGATTCATAGACTGGTTAAATATTATAAGAAATCTGGAAGATTACCAATGGATTGGACTTATGATAGTTCAAAAGCCGGACTTGTTGTAAGATAAAATGAAAGAAGATTTTTTAAACAAATTAAAGGAAGCTGTTGATAAATTTAGAGGTTTAGAGAAAAAACCTATAAGAATTATCTGCCATCACGATAGCGACGGTGTTTGTAGCGCATCGATTTTAACCAAGGCTTTAATTAGAGAAAATTTGGATTTTTCTTTATCGATAGTTAAGGGCTTAACCAAGGACGTTATTAGAAGTTTAAGCTTGGAGGATTATAATTATTATATCTTTGCTGATTTAGGAAGTGGGCAGATTGAGGATATTAAAGAAATGTTAAAGGACAAACTAATCTTTATTTTAGACCACCATGAACTACAAGGAGATGCATCTGGAAATATTTTCCATTTAAATCCTTGTTTGTATGGTATTGATGGTGGAAAAGAAGTTTGTGGGGCAGGCGTCTCATATCTTTTTTGTAAAACCTTGAATGAAGAAAATAAAGATTTAGCTTATTTAGCTGTTATTGGCGCTATTGGGGAGATGCAAGAAAAAAAAGGGTTTATAGGTTTAAATGACGAGATACTTAATGACGCTCTTTCTTCTGGAAAGTTGGGAGTTAAAAATGGATTAAGGATGTTTGGTTTCCAAACGAGACCAATCTATAAAGTTTTACAATATAGTACCGATCCTTATATTCCTGGTGTTACAGGTTATGATGTTGGGGCTATTGATTTTTTACAGTCTTTGGGTATAGTCTTAAAAGATGAGTATGGAGAATGGAGAAAGTTAGTTAATCTAAATGAAGAAGAGATGAAAAAATTGGTTACAGGAATAATTTTGAGGAGAATGGGTAGTGAGAAATCTCCAGACGATGTATTGGGGAATATTTATTTTTTAGTAGATGAAGAGGATGAAAGTCCAATGAAGGATGCAAGGGAGTTTGCAACATTGCTTAATGCCTGCGGTAGATTAGGAAAGGTTTCCCTTGGAATTGGGGCTTGCCTTGGCGATAAGACTTTAAAAAAGAAGGCTATAAGCCTATTGGATGACTATAAGAAAGAAATCATAAACTCTCTAAATTGGTTTTATGACAATAGGAAATCCAGTAAGATTATAGAAGAGAACGGATTTGTTGTTATTAATGCAGAATCTAATGTTAGAGATACTATGGTAGGAACATTAATTTCAATGCTATCCAGATCAAATTTGTATGCAGATGGTACGGTAATACTATCAATGGCTTATACTTTAGATGGGGAGATAAAAATTAGTTTAAGATTAGCTGGATATAAAGAACAAGATTTGGATTTAAGAGAGTTGATTATGGAGATTCTTGGGAAATTAGGCTCTGGTAGTTTTGGCGGGCATAAACAAGCAGCAGGCGCTGTTATCTCTCAAGATAATGAGGAGAGGTTTTTGGAGTATGCAAAAGAAGTTTTACAAAAAATGGTAGCTAAATTAATTGTCTAAAATGGTACAAACAATAACTGGTAAAAAGAAGAAATGGTATAAAATAAATGCCTCTGAAGAATTTAAAAATGTACTTATTGGAGAAAGTTTAGTTAGTGATCCAAATACTTTGATTGGTAAGAATTTGGAAATCAGCCCTGCGTTTTTGATACATGACCCTAAAAAGAGTAATTTCAAAATTAAGTTTAAGATAAGAGAGATAAAAGGGGAAGAGGCTTTTACAGATCTAATGGGATATAATCTTCCATCTACGTATATTAAAAGAGCAGTAAGACCTGGTAAAAGCATAGTAGAGGATTCTTTTAAAGGTAAAACTAAAGACAATCTGGATGTTGTAGCTAAACCATTTTTAATTACTAGAGCCATTGTTTCCAATTCTATTAAAACTAGTTTAAGGAAAAAATGTAGAGAGTATTTGATTAAATATCTTAGTGAGAGAGATTATAAGGACGTCATGAGTAATTTATTAAATGATAATCTACAGAGGGATTTAAGGAAGATTCTAGAGAAGACTTATCCTCTTACTATATGCCAGTTAAGAGTTTTTGAAAGAAAATAGTAAATCTTTTAAGCGTCTAAACTAGAGTTCTTTTAATGCCACTGTAGCTCAGCCTGGTAGAGCAGCTCACTTGTAATGAGCAGGTCGCCGGTCCAAATCCGGTCAGTGGCTTTTATCGGGCTTGTGGTCTAGTGGCTATGATCAATTCTTAATTGGATTGATAGCAAACACCACCTTGACAAAGGTATTCAAAATGGTGGAGGTCGTGGGTTCAAATCCCACCAGGCCCATCTAAGAGACAATACTCTTATTAGTAAGTTATTTAAATTTGGGAAATTTGGTTATTTTAGAGATAAAAAAGAGGATTTTATGTGAAAAAAGGCCAAACCGCGATTTTTATTATAATCGGGATTATAATTCTAGTTTCTATAGGCACTTTTTTTTATATAAGCAAGGTTGTCAGAGAAGGCGGGCTGGAATCTGAGAGGGAGAGGGCCTTGTTAGTACCTAAGCAGGTTGAACCAGTAAAAACCTTTATTGAAGCATGCATTGACCAAGTGAGTAGGGAAGGCATTAACCTTATAGGTTTGCAAGGGGGATATAGTAATATACCGGGAGATGTTTTTGCTGGCGCCTCTCAGAATATTTTTTCTAATTCATTACAAATCTTCAGAAATTTGAAAGCTCCTTATTGGTATTATGAAAAAGCTAGCGGCATACAAGAATCCCAGAAACCTTCAAAAGAAAATATGGAGGAAGAACTTAATGATTATCTTAATGAGAATTTAGCAGACTGTGTTAATGGGGTTAGTGTTTTTGAGCCTCAAGGCTATGAATTCGCTCTTGGCGAGATTGATGCAAAAAGCACTATAAAAACAGACAGCGTTAATGTAGAAGTAATTTATCCAATAAATGTTAAATTTAAGGATATTGATTTTAATTTTGACAAATTTAACAAATATCTGGATGCCCCATTAGGAAGATTGTATGATCTGGCAGAGAGAATAATGGATAGCGAAGAAAAAACAAACTTCTTAGAAGAGAAGACATTAGATTTCTTAATTATTTATGACGAAATTCCATTTGATTCTGTTGATTTTGAATGTGTGCCAAGGGTCTGGAGTGTACAAAATGTTGAAAAGGATTTAAAGGATATATTGTCTTTGAATATGCCTAATATTAAAATTGAGAATAGTGCTAATTCTTTTGAAGGTGATAGGAAGTACTTTAATTGGGATTTGGGAAGGGACTATAGAACGATGAGCACTAATTTTATGTTTTCTGGAGAGTGGCCATTTTTCATGGATGTCGAGCCTAATGAAGATGGGATTTTATCAGGAACATCCATAAGTGGGAATATAAAAGACTCCTTTGTAAAATTCGGAACTAGTTTTTTCTGCATGAATAATTACCATTTTGTTTATGATATCAAATATCCTTTATTGGTTGTTTTAAGGGACGATAATGCCTTTGGTGGAGAAGGTTATACATTCCAATTTGCTGTCCAAGTAATAATAGATAATAACCAACCTAAGAAAAATGTTTTGGGAAGAGTTGTAGAACTTAAAGATGACTTAGATATTTGCAGTAATAAAATAACTCCGGTTACTGTAGAGTCTTTGCAAGTTAATCCAGATGAAACTTTAAGTCCTCTTGAAGATGTTGATATAGAATTTAAGTGCTTAACAAGTACGTGTAATGTTGGTAAAACTAGTAAAGATGAGTTTGGAGGATCATCTTTATTCTCTAATTTCCCTTCTTGTTTAAATGGTTTTGTTGTGGGAAAGAAAGAAGGATTTAAAGCAGATAAAGTCCAGCTATCCACTAATCAACCAAGTTCAACCTCTCTTATTTTAGAACCTATATACAAAAAACAGTATGAAATAAAGATTATCGATCCTAATAGAGGAGTTAGAGACCCTTTTGAGAGCGAGAAGATTGTAATTAGTTTTGATACTCAGGACTATAGCACTACAGCTATTTACCCATCTGAGTTGAATGAAGTACAGCTGGTTGATGGAGTTTATAATGTGCTTGGTTATATAACAAAGGAAAGTGAACAAGGGATTACATTGAAAGGAACAAATTTAAGAAAATGCTTTAAAGTTCCCCAAAGAAATATCTTTGGTATATTTGGAGCAACAAAAGAAGAATGCATAGATGTTAAAGTTGGTGATACTGTATTAAATAATGTTCTTGTTGGAGGGGCAGAGTTTGAATGGATACCATCAAGATTTGATTTAAGCCAGGATAATAAACTAATCATATATCTTTATTATAATGGATTTCCTTCAACATCAGACCAGGTATCTGAGATTTACCAGAAAATAAGCAGTAATAAAGATGAGGCTATATTTAGTAAACCACAATTTAGATTAAAATGAATAATAAACTTATAGCAATACTTTGTACGATTTTGATACTTAGTTTACCATTTACTTATGCCCAAGTAGATCCTGGAAGAAGAGCACCTGTCCCTGATTTAGGACCAAGAGTTCAGGGAGAAGGAGGTTTTGGTGGATCAGGAGATATAGTAGAAGATATCCTGATCGAAGTAAGCAGTTATGAGCCTGCTGTTTTAGTAAGTTCTTTGTTAGAAGAGAACAATAATCCTGTTTATGCTAACTTAGTTGGAACCAGGAC
>DAISWR010000011.1:0-12833 GCA_036826255.1 Nanobdellota archaeon
CTTCAGCTTTCATCATCATCAACATCGAACAAGGCTTCTTCATCCTCTTCTTTCTTAGGAGCTTTTTTCTGAACCTTTGGAATTATTTTTTTGTTGTTTTTCTTTACTTCTTTTTCTTCCTTAGCTTCACTAAATAATTTCTTGAAATGCTCCTCAGTAAATTCTCTTTCTCCGTTTTCAATAACATATCTACAGGTCTTGTCGCATCTCTGTAATAATCTTCTAGGATTTCTATTAGCTAGTTTAAACAGTCTCTTAATATGTTCATCGTTTATAATATTCATATTTCCTAATCTGCTTCTAACTAAAGAAACCGCTTCATCATCATTTATTTGTCTTACTTTTAAAACTCCATCCTGTCCAATTCTTTCTCTGATGCTTTCATGTAATCTTACTTTGCTATAATCTGTACCTGCAAATACAACAGACTTAACATTTCCGGAATCGAAGAAATATTTTATTCTCTCAGTGTTCTCTGGAGTCAACTCTTGAGCCTCATCTAATAACAAAATCATATTCTTAGGGTGTTTTCCCATTAATCTTCCCCAGAATCCATATTTATTTATCAGCATCTCTTCAACATTAAGCTCATTATCAATTCTGTTGCAGCTAAAAAATATTACCTGTCCTTTCCCTTTGAATTTATGAATTAAATGCTTCATAATAGTGCTTTTTCCAGTTCCCAAAGGACCTTCCAAGAAAGTCATTGTTCCAGCTGGGATTTTATATATTAACTCATCTAAGATTTCATCCTGTCCTACAACTCTAAAATCATAAGGTGCAGGTTTGATGCTAAAAGGATTATTATAAAAACCTATTTTTCTATACCATAATTCCCCATTTTCTTCAGCCATTTTAGAATCCTCCCTCCATATTTCTAGCTTTTTCTCTTAGTTCTCCTGCTTTTTCATACAATTCTTTAGCGGTGTCATCATCACCATCATAATGAAATTCCTGTCCTTCTCTGTGTAAATCCATAGCTTTCTCATAATTTTTCTCTGCATTATCTCCACCGCCGATTACAAAAGCTAAAACAATAATAATTATTACAACAATAACTCCAACAATAACCCATTTGCTTATTCCTCCAATTGCTCCTGCAACCGCACCTGTAACTTCATTGCTTGTTGTATCTTCAACCTTTACCTCTGTCTCTTCTTCCTCAGTTGCTTCTTCTTCAACTATCTCTTCTCCAGCAGTAACTGTTTCTTCAGCAGTAACTGTTTCTTCAGCAGATGTAGGTGTAACTAATTTTTGTATCCTAAAACTTACTAATTTATCTATAACATTATTTAAGACCATATAAGCGTCATTTGTTCCGTCATTATCTAAATCATACTCCCTTTCTTGCCCTATCTCCATAACCAAACTTCTTCCATCAACGCTGGAAGTAACAACTTTTCCATTTATTCTCTCGACTTTCAATGTTACTTCTTTCTCTCCATCCAAAGTTAAAGTGGCGCTATTGCCTTCTAAAATAATAACAACACCTGAAGTTTGCTTGCTACCATCATAATCAGCAGAATTTACGCTTAAACTAAGTAATATAAATAAAGTAATAAAAGTTAAAATTCTCCTCATTTTACCTCTCCTTTTTTAATTATCATTCTTAGTTTAACAAATCAACAGCACTATATAAACATTATTATACTACACTACATAAAAATTACAAATATAGTTTAGGATATATAAGTAGTAATTTTTTAGAAATACATTCCTCTGTACTTTCTCCTTAAATATGTTCCCCCTTGCAATACTCCAACTATAATGACAAATACTATTGCGATTACTCCTATATATGTGCCAACCCTACTCCCTGCTCCTATAACCGCCCCTGTAATCTCATTTCCCGCTTCCTCCACTTTAGAAACAGCAATTTCTTCTCTGACTTCAATCTCTCCAGCAGATTCCTTAACCTCTTCATCAATTTCTTCTGTTCCTCCTGTTGTTGCACCGCCTCCGCTTAATCCTAAATTTCTAACAGCCCCGCTAGAAGTTCCTCCGCTTGTTGCAGATGTGGGTGTATAACTAATAAACTGGGTAAAGTGCTTTGTCCATATTACTAAATCACTTCCCGAAGTAACATAGCAGTCCCCTTCCGCAACTAAATTAGCATCAGGATCAGCAATTTGTGCATCAGTGCAAGCTGGAATTGTAGTAAATACATTATTTAATGCATAGCCTGCTGATTTTCCTGCCTGATTTGGTATCGTAAGTTTAACAGCCTTATCAAAGGTAAGCTTCGCATTAGCTGACCCTATTTCTATAGAAACTTCAGGTATTCCTGTAGTAACTAAAGAAACAACATCAGCAACTGCCTTAACAGTTGGTAATGTTATCAATCCATTCCAGTCAGACTCTCCCTGTATTTGTGTATTCGCAGGAATCTCTACAGAATAAGTCACTGTAGATGTCGCCCTAGTTAATGTTAACTCATTGCCTCCTAGCGTTATTTTCTTATCATTATCAATCAAAGCCCCTAAATTCAAAACTACTTCCTCATCATCATCAACGGTAGTTGGAACCTCTATTTCTTTAAGATTATTTGCGTTGCTTGTATCTATTAATATTTCATTTTCACCATCATTAACCTCTACCTTTCCATTATTATCCATAGTAGCTGGAGCAACTTGTTTTTTGACAGTTAAGCCGAAAACCTTTGTAGCTGACTTTCCTGATTTAGACAAAGTGGCAGTTAAGGTTATTTCCTTATCCTCATTAATATCTCTTGTTACACTTCCGTTAGTTGCTACATAAGTTGTATTGCTTGAATTCCATGTTATACTTACTCCGCTATGGCCTGTTAAATTAGTGAATAATTTTAAGTCGCTCAATATATTATTTTTTTCTGTATTCCCATTTAAGACTAATTTTTCAGTTAAAGATAATTTAGCTTGGCTCACAGCAAATTCATCAGGATCTGTAGTCCCTAAAACAACAACACTAAATGTTTTTATCGCAGAAATTGCTCCTTTACTTACAGTTGCAGTCAGGATAATAGGAGTATCAAATTGTGGTCTTGAAACACTTCCATCATTCTCAACAACATTCTTATTGCTTGAACTCCATTTAATTGTAGTATCATCTTCTCCATTTGTAATTAAATTAAGGTTGTTTGTCACACTATTAGCATCGCTATTATCCCATAGTATTGAAGATATTATTAAAGCACTAATAACTTCTTGTATAGCCTGAGCATCACTCTTATCTTCTTTTAACACTGTTAACGTAAATGTCTTTGTATCAGAAACGTTTCCTTTTAATAAAGTAGCTGTTAAAGTTACAGCTTTATTTGTTGAATCTGAACCAGGTCTCTTTACAATCCCATTAAATGGATTAATAGTTGCTGCATCGCTTGAACTCCAAGTTATCATAACTCCATCTTCAGTTATCTTGACTAAATTAAGATTCTTTGTAATCTGGTTATCTCCTATATTTTCTCCCTTTATTTTATCAAATGTTAAAGAATCCTTAATGCTATTAACCAAATCAGAATCGCTTTTTGTTCCTATAACATTAAAATTACTACCCCCCTTAAAAACTGCTAAATCGTTTTCGTTTCCACCATAAACTAAAGCTTGTAAACCTACTTGATTATCAATAAAATTAGAAGGTAGCAAAGTTGTATTAACCCCTAAGGTGTACCTTATTATTCCACCGAAATTTCCAGTTATTAAACCATTACCTCCATATCCATAGCCGTATCCATAACCAAAGCCCTGCCATCCTAAAAAATCAGTCCCATACCCATATCCATATCCATAGCCGTATCCATAACCAAAACCACCATTCAAATTACTAACCTCTCTTGAAATAACACTCAAAAAATCGCAATCAACAAAATTGTCATCATTTATTCTGCACTTAGTTTCTTGATCATCTGCAGTAAATATCAAATCAGTATATAATAAAGGTAAAAATTCACCATCATTAACTTCTATCTCTAAAATAAAAGTTTGAATTAAATCTGAAGTAATATCAATATCAGGAGTCATTAAATTAACATCAACAGCTTTTGCAGGTCCAGAGAGAATTAGTAACCCTATAACTAAAAAAGTTGATATTAAACTAGCTATATTCTGCTTTACACCCTTTTTCATAAGGTTATATAATAAACTCAACTTTATAAAATTTTCTTAAATTTAATAATATTTCCTATTCTTTATTAAATAAATTGCAATTAAAACCCCGTAGATAATTTCTTCAACTTTCTCTTTTTTTCTGGTTCAATAAGATAATTTTCTTTTGAGGTAATAGAACGTTTTAATTCTTTTTCAGCACCAATCCTAGCATTTCCAGCAACTCTCCCGCCTCTTTTGGCAGCATCTTCAACTTCTTCATAACCTTGTGCATTTTCCTCTCTTGTAATTTCTGTAGATACTCTTTCTCCCAGCATTGAAAAAATTAACTCTAAATCGTTCATATGGTCCCTTAAATTCTCTCTCTTTAATCCTTTAAGTTTCTTATACTCATTTGGAGTCATACCAAAAGTGGCCTTTGAAATTTCAGCAGTTAAAATAGAAAACTCTCTTTCTTCTTTTACCCCTCTATTTTTCCATTCATCGGTAAGTTCATCTCTTATTGCAATTCCCCTTACTCTTTTCTCAATCCAATCATCAGAATAGCCCTTAGCTTTGTATAAATCCCTCATTCTTTTTTGAGCAAGTTCCGGGTTTTCTATTTCCTTTACTCTGTCATAGCCTACTTGGGATAACCATTGTTTGAAAGGCTCGGCCCTAGGAGACGGAATTGACTGGATTATACGAAATGCTCCTTTAACAGAGACACAGTTTGATTTGCGTTTTTTGCCATCTGGAGCAGTTAATTCAAGGAGGGTACAAAATGTACCCCAGTTCTCATCAAGTGATGAATCCCTAGCACGCATTTTTTTAATATATTGTTTAGTATCCACACTTTCAGTTAGTAATTGCACTATATCTGCTACTGAAAACCACCATTCATCATTAAACCAAGTTCTTCTTATTTTTTTGTCCTGAAAAACAACCAAAGCTTTGTCTGATTCCATTATGTATTATAAGACTTTATTTTATTAAAACATTCTCTTTATTTTATATATCTATTCTTAAATATATTTTCTAGTAACTATTTAGTATGAAAAAATTATTGTAAATTTTCTGTGAAGTATGAACTTTATCTAATAGTATTTCCTATTCTTTATTTTCTTTATTATATAGATTGCAATTAAAAATAAGATAAATCCTAAAATCCAGTAAGTAATCTTCTTTATTTTATTATTTTCTTTGATTGGTTCTTTAATTTTATTAATATTTTCCAATTTTTTTAACCCAATCTCTGCTCTTCCATTATCAAAAGAATTATAGCTTAATTCAACATCATTAAATCCATCGTCATTTATATCTATCTGCTTATTTTTATTTATCTCAATTAACAAAACGTTCCCGTCATCTTCTTTTAATAAAATATTTTCATTAGTTATTCTTAAAAAATTTAAATCCCTTTCAAATATCCCATCTCTTAATTTTATTATTTCATTATTCTCAACAAAGTTTGATGTATAAGTATCTTCACTAGTATCAAAATCCAAAGCATTAACATTAGTCAATATTATCAGAATCAGGCATACACTCCAAAAACCTATAATACCCTTCAACCATTCCGCAGATTTCATTAAACCTTTCCTCATAAGCCCCTAATTCCTCAATTACCTCTGGATTAAGCTCTTTGAAAGTTTTATAAATTTGATGGATAGACCTTAATTTCCTCAAAGAACCCAAAGGCAGTCCAATTTGACTTTCAGTTATCATTCCAGTAGAATAAATATCAAGTACCATTTCAATAGACTCAAGTTGCTCTCCTAATTTCCGGCTTAACCTGTATAATCCTAATCCTTTATTATAATAAATTCTAGATAAATCTCTCTCATCAACTTCTCTGTCAGGAATACCCATAATCCCATATTCTAAGCTTCTTCTCTCTAATTCATTTAATCTCATTTTCTAAAATTAAGAAAATAAATTTATATATTTATTGTACAAAAAAACAAACACTTTAAAACAGCCTAAAAATTTCCAGCTTACTATGCCTCTAACAAAATACCAAACAGATGAATTAGCTGAAACCGTAAATCTTGACAGTACAATCATCGCATTGCGTTTTCCGGGAGGGGGTTCTAAAGGCATTTTATATGCAGATTGGATTCCTTTTTATGTTTGGAGTCTTGATAAAGAAACCCAAAAAATGGATGTTGCTCCTGTTCCTCATTCTCAAAAAAAGGATTATCATGAAAAACCATTTACTTTTAGCTCATCTCAAATTGAAGACTATAGGGTTATTACTCCCGAATTATTAGTAAATATAGATCCAAAAGATAAAGATATTATGAAAAACCTTCGCCGTTTTATAAGGTTAGAAGGCTTGGTAAGGTATAATTTTGGCAATTTAAGGGAGCATAGTGTAGTTGGTAGGATTTATGGTGTCAATCATGAAGCCATGAAAGGTTATATTAACTTAGGAATGTCGCCATCAACTAGGTTAAGCACAAATATACCAAATTCATTAAAAAAAAGAAGAAGTCTGGTTATTAGCAGAAGAAAAGAACTAATTGGCAAAAGATTTAATTTAGATACTGTTTTAACTTTTCCAATTGAACCTGGAAATTTTAGTCTTTATGCAATTCTACTTGAAAGGTCTAAAAAAGTTAATTAACACCTGTTCCAAATTGATCTGAGAACAAGAAGAAGTCATCGTAGTCAACATCTCCATCATTATCTAAATCATATTCTTCATTATTTGTTCCAAAGTAGTCTGCAAATTTAAAGAAGTCATCGTAGTCTACTTTTCCATCTTCTGTAAAGTCTCCCTTAACAGCTGCAGGCTTCTCAGCAGGTGCTGTTTCTTCAGGAATTTCCACAACAAGTTCTTCTGTCGCAGGTTCTTCAACTACAACATCTCCTGTAGGAACAGTAACTACTGGGTTGCTAGGTTCACTAGGTGTTGAAACAGGCTCACTCTGAGCAGGAGGTTGAGTTGTTGGTTGTGTTATTGCTGGTGTAGGTGCTGCTGGAACTACACAAACACTGCCCTCATTCACAGTACCATTACAATTATCATCCACTAAATTACATATTTCCTCAACACCTGGTTTTACATCATCATTATTATCACTACAGTCATTATTGTCTTCTACATAACCATTAGGGGCACTGCAAGCCTCTGTAGTAGCATCAACATCTCCAAAGCCATCATCATCTGCATCTAAGTAATAAGTAGTTGTAACACCCTCGTCTTTTTGTCCATTGCAATTATTATCTACATTATCACAAATCTCTTCTTCATCTGGATTTATATTTGAATTATTATCATTGCAATCTAATCCACCATATAGGAAGGAAGCAAATCCATCTTCATCGCTATCCACACCTACACCACACACATTATTTTCATCAGTTTGTCCATCGCAATTATTGTCTACATTATCACAAATCTCAGCAGCATTTGGATTTGCATTAGCATTATTATCATTGCAGTCTCCAGCCTCTAAAGCTCTGTATCTTCCAAATGCATAAGTTTGGTAGTCATTAGCAATACCATATCTGTCTCCATCTCCATCATAATAGAACTTCTTTACTTTAGATGTTTTTCCGCTTCCGCTTGTAAACTTATTATCAGTTGAAGAATCTGTATCCTCATCACAATCATTATCTATTTGTCCATCACAATCATTGTCTACTCCATCGCAAATTTCATCTTCAGGTCCAATTGGGCTCATTACCTCAGCCCATCCGCCAAATTCAGAATACCTGCACATTTCAGCACCATATTCACATTGTCCTATATCAGTTCCTGTAATCCTGGTATTTCCTTCATCAGCCAAGCTGTTGCAGCTCTCACTATTTGAATCTACATTAGCTAATAAAAATTCTTGAGTTATCTCTCCTCTCTTTTGCAATACATTATTCCCTGCTCCAGTTCCAAATTGATCTGCGAATTTGAAGAAATCATCAAAATCAATCTGATTATCATAATCTAAATCAAACATAGGCAAGAATAATTGTTGTCCTCTTGAAGCCCCAAATGAATCTGCAAATAAGAAGAAATCATCATAATCTATTTTTCCATCTCTTGTAAAGTCGCTTTGGATTACACTAACTTCCTTAACACCATAATAATTCATGCCATGCACAATATAAATATCTTCTCCATCTTTAACTCTTGGTTCACATCCAAATCCATTATACCATCTGCCAGTACAGCTAATTAAAATCTCATCAGCCTGATTACATTCATCGCTAATCTGGCTAGCTTCTCTTATGTCACTAGTCTTAATGCAAACTAATCCTGTTGATGTAGGCAATTTCTTTAATAAGTAAGCTTTTCTTACGCTGTCAGGAGCATTAATTCCGCTAATAATCAAAGCAGAACCTTCATTGCTTCCACCTTTAAAGTATTTTAATACAACATCTCTAAAGTCAAATACATTAGCTGAATCAAATAAATATGAAATCCATGCTAAATCCTTTCCATCATCTCCAACTAATTTCAATAAATATCTTCCAGCATTGACTCCTTCTCCATTAAATGGAGTTCCAGCAACAACTAAACTATAAGGAACATTTGAATCAGAATCACTTGCATCACCAAACACAAAATCAGTATTATCTAATATCCCATCTCCATCAACATCAGGATCTACACAATCAGCTAAAGTATCCCCATCATAATTACTAGATCCCTCATCAGTATTATTATCACAGTCATTATTTAACCCATCACAAGTTAATTCATTAGCTTCATAATTATTAATTTCAGTATAATCCGGTTCTTCCCATTCTCCATTTACACAAACTTGGGTAGCACCCAAACATACTCCTCCTTGTTTATCTGCTAATTCCAAATCTTTTGCAGCAATATCATCTTTAACACCATTACAATCTTCATCTACATTATTACATTGCTCAGATGCACCAGCATAAATATTAGCATTATTTTCATTACAATCATAGCTTCCATCGCTTACTCCACCAGTTACTGTATCTGTCCCATCTGTTCTTGTTCCGCAGCTTGTTCTTCCATCCCCATCTAAATCAAAGTTTTCATCTGTCTGTCCATCGCAATCATTATCTATACCATCACAAGCTTCTGAACTAGCTCCAACATCTCCCAAACATTGATCAGAGAAACTGCTTCCGGTACAAACTTGATGACCCATACTACATTGTCCTACTCCAGAAATAGCATTAGGGAATGCGGTATTAGTAAACTCATAACAATCTTGAGTTATCCCTTCATTTTGGTCTGCAACATTATCGCAGTCATTATCTACTCCATTGCACAACTCAGTAGCCCCAGGATATATAGTAAAATCAGCAGGTCTGCAATCGCCAAATGACATTACATAATTGCTTGGCTTACTGGTCGCTTGTTTAGTAAGATGCTGCTCCCCAACCCCATCCCCATCATAGTCATAATAATATGTTTGTAAATCCCCTGAAGGGGAAGTTGTTGAAATTCCTTCATCTATACTACCATCGCAGTCATTGTCTATACCATCATTAGCTACTTCGCTAGTTGAAGTTCCTGGAACACATGAAGGACCCCAATTGCCTAAAGTGCATACTTGATTAGCAGTTCTGAGGCATACACCAACACCGCATGATTGAACCCTATTTAACCCATCATCAATTTGTCCATCAAAGTCATCATCTATATTATTACACTGCTCAAGACCAGCACATACACTTCCTTCATCTATTTGTCCATCGCAATCATTATCAACTGCATCGCATATTTCAGTTGCTCCTGATTTTATGTTTACATTATTATCACTGCAATCTGAGCTGCTTGTTACAAATCCGGAAGGTACTGAGCAAGCTAGTGTTTGCGCATTTGCATTTCCAAAACCATCCCCATCGCTGTCAGCATAGAATGTTGTCTTAACACCTTCATCTACGCTTCCATCTAAATCATTATCTACTCCGTCGCAGACTTCTGTTGAAGGAGTGAAAGTCACGAATTGGGTAAAGTGCTTTGTCCATATAATTACATCGCTTCCTGAAGTAGTTGAACATTCTCCTTCTGCAGGCAAGCTGTCAGGATTAGCAACTTGTGCAACAGTACACTCAATTATAACATGGAACTCTCCATCTTCATCAACATAACCGCTTCTCTTTCCAGCTTGTCCTGGAACAGTTAATTTAGTAGCTTTATCAAATGTTATCTTTCCTCCCTTGAAACCAACTTCAATAACAGTCTCAGTAGTGCCCGCACTTACAACAACTTCGCTAACAGGCTTGACAGTAGGAGCAGTTATCAAACCATTCCAGTTGCTCGAGCCTTGTATCTTAGTACCTTGTGGAATTTCAGCTTTTATTTCAGTAGCATCTGCCTTTGTTCTTGTTAATGTCATTGACTGGGTAGGTGCTAAGGTAATAGCTTTTGTAACATTGTTAACTAATGCTTCCAAATTAATAACAATTTCTTCTTCCTCATCAACATTTTGAGGGATTTCAATTATTTTGATATTAGCTATATTAGTTGAATCAATAACAATCTCATCTTGTCCTTGGCTTATCTCAACTTTCTTCTCTGCAACATTAGTAGCTACAACGGGAAGAACTTTTTTCTTAACAGTTAAAGCAAATGTTTTAGTTGTGGATTTTCCACTTTTACTTAATGTGGCAGTCAAAGTAGCAGTTCCGTCAGCAGAAGTACTTCTTGTAATTTCTCCATTTGTGTTTACAACAGCACTATTGCTTGTAGCCCAGCTAATGCTTACACCACTATATCCTGTTAAACTAGTTGGCAAGTTTAAATTAGAAATAACCTTATCCTTTGCAGCATTGCCGTTCAAAACTAATGTATCTATCAAAGCAGATTTAGCATTATTAACAGCTAATAAATCTTGATCTATAGTCCCTTTTACAACAACTGTAAAGGATTTACTATTTGAGACGCTTCCTTTAGATAAAGTAGCAGTTAAAGTTACACTAGTATCTATAGATTGTCTTGAAACAGCTCCTGAAGTTGCTACAACATTTTTATTGCTTGAACTCCACACAATCTTTATATTCTCATTTCCTAAAATTGATAAGTTCAAATCTGTTAAAATATTATTTAAATCAGAATTGCTTCCTTTAATACTATCTGAAGTCAAAGCAACAGTAGCTTCATTTACACTTTGAGTATCAGATTTCTCTTCTTTTAATACGGTTAAACTAAATGTTTTAGTATCAGAAACAGTTCCTTTTGATATAGTAGCTGTTAAAGTTACAGCTTTATTTGTTGAATCTGAACCAGGTCTCTTTACAATCCCATTAAATGGATTAATAGTTGCTGCATCGCTTGAACTCCAAGTTATCATAATTCCATCAGCATTTATACTAATTAAATTTAAATTTCCATTAATATTATTTTCATTTGCATTGCTTCCGCCGATTACACTAAATAATAATCCAGCTTTTAAGTTTGCAACTAATAATGAATCAGTAACTCCGCTAACTTCAAAACTGCCAGCATCATTTATAGTTTCACTACTGCTTGCCCCATTAACAACAACATCCACATCAACAGTAGTTCCAATAAATTCCTCAGGCAAAGAAGCGACATTAACAATCATGTAATATGAAATCACTCCAGAGCCTATCCCGCCAGTTCCATAACCGTATCCATAGCCATATCCATAGCCATATCCAAATCCTAAATCCTGAAATCCTGAAATGCTTGATGAAACAACACTTAAGAAATCGCATCCAGAAACAACATTGCTTGAATCAATTGTGCATGAATAAGAGTTAGAGCCGGAATTAAAAGTTAAAACAGTGTTTGAAAGCGGGTAAAAATTAGTAGGATCATCAATCTCAACATCTAGTTGAAACGGAACAAGAATATCATTTTCAATATTTACGTTAGAAGTTGTTAAAACCGCATTTACTGCCCCAGCAGGCCCGGATAGAATTAACATTGATATAACTAACACTGTAAAAATTCCGCTAAATAAATGCCTCTTTAGTCCTCTTTTAAACAACATATCCCCTTAGTACTACTTTCTTTTTATAAACTTTATTGTTAAACAGAACATATATTATTTTATTATCAAAAATATACAATTTTTAATATGATTAGAGAATATTTGCACTTTGGGTCTTTTCATAAAGAACTAAAAAGAACGATAGTGGATATTTTAGAAGAATCTAGCGGAGAAATAACACTGGAAGAGCTAAAAGCAACTGTAAAAGAAAGAAAAGGTCATACTTTACAAGAAACTATTATGACTTATGAACAGGCTCAACAAAGAGATCTTAAAGGTTTATTCAGATATCGAGATGGAATAGTTTATCAAAATTAAAACGGCAGTAATTTCTTAAAACTAAATCCTTTTTTATGATAATGCTGGTGATAATCTTCCGCTTTATAAAATTCTTCAGCTTTTTTTATTTCTGTTGTAATTTTCTTTTTTAATTTTTTTTCTTCTTCTTTTTTAGACTCCATAGCTTCCTTTCTTTGCTTTTCCGTAAAATAATAAATAGTGCTTCTATACTGGCTTCCAACATCTACTCCCTGTCTATTTCCAGTTGTTGGGTCATGCATCTCCCAAAATTTTTCTAATAATTTTTTAAAAGAAATAATTTTTTCATCATACTCAACTAAAACAACCTCCGCATGTCCAGTTACATCTGAACAAACATCTTTGTATGTAGGATCTTTATAATCCCCACCAGAATAGCCAACAGTAGTTTTCTTTACTCCTTTTATCTTATCAAAATCATCCTGAACGCCCCAGAAACATCCCGCTCCAAAAATAACTTTTTCCATTCACTCCATAATATAGGTAATAATATATAAAGTTTTAGACA
>DAISWR010000012.1:0-12563 GCA_036826255.1 Nanobdellota archaeon
AGTATATAAAGTTTATGCAGGAGACAGGATTCGAACCTGCGAAGGCACTAAGCCACCAGGTCCTAAGCTTGACCTTCTAGTTTCTTTATTAAGGAATCCAGAATCTGGCCCGTTTGACCGCTCCGGCACTCCTGCATGAAGAATTTAAAAAATAAGTCAGTATAAAAAAGTTACCTTTACTGCCAGTGCTTTTTTTGCCAAGAATAAGTTCTCATCCTTTTGGATTTACCATAGCTGCAGTATGAGCACACTTTGTCTTTTTTGTGATAAGCTCTATTACCGCACCTTCTACACCTAAAATGCAAAGGATGCATTTTCTTACCCATACTCGCTGTTCCTTTTACCATTTTCAGAAAACGTTTAAGCTGGCGATATTAGGACTATTGTATCTCCTCTTAAGAAGACTAAACCAACTTTTCTAGTTACCTCTCCATTTACTCTTTCTTCAGCATCCTCTAAGACAGTATTGATGTGAATATCAAATGCTCTTAAAATGCCTACGAATTGTTTGTTATTCTTTAATTCAATTATTACTCTTTTGCCTCTTGATTGATTTAAGGCATCTAAAGGTCTTTCTGATTCCATATTTTATCTTTGTATCTGTTTGAGTTTGAAAAAGTAAAGTATTTAAATGTTTCTTTGGTTTTTAATGATATGGCAATTATACATGGTAGGGCTAAAAGGAAAATAACTGGCGGTGTTAATACATCAGCATTTACAAAGAGGTTGCATGCTCTTGGTAGATCGCCTTCCTATACTAAAGTAGGTAAAAAGAGAGTCCTCGACTTAAGAGTTAGAGGCGGGACTAGTAAAAAGGTGTTATTAAGCATGGATGTAATTAATGTTTATGATCCTGCTGAAAAAAAGTATAAGCAATTGAAGATAAAGAGTGTAATTGAGAGTCCGGCAAATAGAAACTTTGTTAAAAGAAATATAATTACTAAAGGAAGCCTTGTAGAAACAGAAGAAGGAAGAGTTAAAGTAACATCAAGGCCAGGACAAGAATCCTACATTAATGGAATTTTATTAAAAAAATAGTTTTATTCTAAAGCATTTCGAAAGCTTTATATATAACTTCTTGTGTCCCATTTATAAAGCTTTTGTCTTTACTTAGGGGGATATAAAATTAAGGAGTTTTAAGATGACTTATGTTAAAAAGTGCCCTGAATGTGGAAGTATACACTTAACTATTGATAAAGAAAGGGGAGAAATTACTTGCAGGGCTTGCGGGCTTGTTGTTGAAGATAAGATAATCGACTTTGACCAAGAGTGGAGAGAATTCGAGAGCGAACAGGGAGAGAAGAGAAGAAGGGCTGGGGCTCCTATGACGTGGACAAAGTTTGATCGCGGTTTGGGCACTGATGTTGGACAGAGGCAGGATCTCTATAAATTAAGTGGTAAAGAAAAGAATAAATTCTTTAGATTAAGAAAATGGCAGTATAGAATAAGCACTGCTATCGAAAGAAACTTAAAATTAGCTTTAGCTGAGCTTAAGAGAGTCGGTTCTTATTTAAAATTACCTAAAAGCGTTGAGGAAGAAGCTGCTAGAGTATATACGCTAGCTGTTCAAAGAGGCTTAGTTAGGGGAAGAAGTATGGAATCTGTTGTAGCAGGAGCATTATATGCTGCATGCAGAAGACATGAGGTTCCAAGAACATTAGATGAACTCTCAGAAGCATCTGGTATAGATAAAAAAGAGATAGGAAGAACTTATAGATTTATAACAAGAGAATTAGGGATAAGAATATTGCCTTCTAATCCAGTAGATTATCTTGCTAGGTTTGCTTCATCTTTGAAGTTAAATGCAGAAACACAAAGTAAGGCTGTAGATATATTAGAACAAGCTCAGAATTCTGAATTAACTAGCGGAAGAGGCCCTACTGGAATTGCAGCCGCTTCATTATATGTTGCTGCATTGATTAATAATGAGAAAAGAACACAAAGAGAAGTAGCTGATGTAGCTGGAGTTACAGAAGTTACTATAAGAAACAGATACAAAGAGCTGATTAGAAAGTTAAATTTAATGGAAAAGATTAAGAAGAATAAGAAGAGATTATTAGCTTAAACTTTAAAAAAATCAAAATCATTAGCACAAACCACATTCTTAAAGATTGTCTCCGCCTCTTTTTTCATACCTTTTGTATCTTTGTATCTTTGGGAAAAATGAGTCAGCACTAATTTTTTAACTTTAGCTTTTTTTGCTATTTCAGCAGCTTGTTTTGCAGTTAAGTGTTTAAAGTCCTTTGCATTTTCTTTTAACTCATCTTTGAAAGTTGACTCACAGATCAGCAAATCAGAGTCTTTTGCAGCTTTGATAGTGTTCTTTGTATAACCAGTATCTGTTATGAAGCAGATTTTTTTCCCTATCTGAATATTTGTAGCTTTAGAAGCTAAAATCTTTTTTCCTTTCCAAAATATATCTTTACCTCTTTGTAAATCTTTTAGTACTGGGTGTTGTTTTAGATCAAATCTTTTTAAATAAGCCAAGTCAATCTTTCTTTTGTCTTTTTCCTTTAGAACGTAAGCTAAGCATGGTATCTTATGGTCTAATTTATAAGCATAGAGTTCTAATTCGCTGTCCTCAAAGAATTTTCCTTCTCCTATATCATTTACTTTTATATTTATTTTAATGGGAAAATAAAACCATGTCCGCATGTTTTTAAAGAAGTTTTCTGTTCCTTTCGGCCCATAAATTTCTAAAGTTTTTGAATATTGGTTTGCCCCTAGACTTTGTATTAAGCCAGGAATCCCTAGGATGTGGTCTCCGTGCCAATGGGTTATCAGCAATTTTGTTATTCTTGTTTGAGATATATCAGCTAGCCTAAACTGTCTTTGAGTTCCTTCTGCACAATCTACCAAAATATTGTGATTCTTGTAACTAAATAAAACCGCAGTAGGGTTTCTTTCTCTTGTTGGCAACATTGCTGAGGTGCCTAATATTTTTATTTCCATCTTATTTTCAGATTAGTATTGTTATATAAAGTTGTTACTATCAAACCTGCTATTAAAGCAGATGTAAATCCTGCTAAAGCGAAGTTTATTTGCATTAGTGGGATCATTATTGGAAGTATAAATGCTTCGTAAAGGGCTATTAGAAGAGATGTATTTAAAATATTTGTCTTTTTTATTATAATATCCTTGCTTCCTATTAGTTTAATCTTAAACGGTTGGATATTATAAACTGATAAGCATAGAATTGAAGCTAAAAAAGCAGATAAAAATCCTAAGCTAAAGTTGCCTAGTATATTGTTGGGCAGATATAAAAAATACAATATTAGATTTTGAGCTAGAAATAACACTATTAAGAATATCGTGATAAAGAGGCTTAAGGAATAATTTAATTTAATTTTTTCTTTATTTATTGACATTAAAGTGAAGCTGTTAGATAATAAGTTATGAACTATGATAGCAGCCAGAGTGCCTATTATTCCGACCAGTAAGGCAGATAGGATAATATTGAAGCTTTTTACAAAATCAAGGACAATTAAGGTTATAGTTTCAAATATAATCAAAGTAGGAGTAATACGCAGCTTTTCTATAATCATAAGGTTGCTTAGAGTTTTCTACATATATAACTTTTATTATTGAGAGAAAGGTTTTTAAAGAATTTATCATTAAGGTTGATGATGGCAAGAGATGTAAAAGCTAAAGCTACATTTACTCCTGAAAGGATCATAGCTGATAAAGGCAAGGTTTCTTTGGAAATTTACGATAAAAGCAGGTATGGAGAAATAGTTGGAGATAAAATATATTATTCCTTAGTTGAAGGACTATACCTGCTTGAAAAAAAGAGGCTAGCTGTTAAGGATATTGATGGGAAGAGCATAAAGTTTGATAATTATGTTAAGAAGGCTAGAAGAAAAGATAAAGATTTTTTAACAAAGTATTATGTCTTTAAAGAAATGAGGGATAGAGGCTATATTGTTAAGACTGCTTTAAAATTTGGAGCAGAATTTAGGGTGTACGACAGAGGCATTAAACCTGGAGAGGATCATGCTAAATGGATATTGTATCCTGTTAGCGAAGGTGATGTATTGACTTGGTATAATTTCAGCGCTAAGAATAGGGTAGCTCACTCTACAAGGAAAAAGTTATTAATAGGTGTAGTTGATGAAGAATGCAGTGTAACATTTTATGAGGCAACTTGGCTGAAACCTTAGTCGAAAAATGGCAGATAAATTAACCCAAGCATATGATTTTCTTAAGAGGAATGGCCCTATTTTACCTGTTAGGGTGAGTAAGATTGTTGGTACCAATATTATGATGGCCTCAGCTTTATTGTCGCAGCTAGTTACTGAAAAAAAAATTAAGATAACTCATGAAAGTATAGGAGGCAGTCCTTTATACTATGTTGATGGACAAGAGGCTTTGTTACAAGACAGGTTAGGAAATAAATTAGATGGAAAGAAAAAAGAGGCTTATAATCTGCTAAAAGATAAAAAAATCCTTCATGATAATAGTTTAGAGCCACCAATTAGAATAGCCCTTAGAGAATTAAAAGATTTTGCGGTTCCTATAGATGTTACTTTAAATGAAAAGTCAGAGCGTTATTGGAGATGGTATCTTACTAGCAATGATCAAGTCAAAGATATTTTAGTAAAAAAAGAACCGCTGGAAATAAGGCAAGATGCGATTCATCAAGAAAAATTAGACGTAGAAAAGAAACCAAAAGTTAGAGAGCAAAGAAAAGTAGAAGTTAAGAAAGTAGAAGTTAAAGAGGAAAAGGAAGAAAAGAAAGAGGTCATGAAGAAAGTTAGCTTTTATCTATCAGTTGACAAGTACTTTGAGCAAAATAAGGTTAAAATCTTGCACGAGGAAATAGTAAGGAGGGATAAAGAGTTTAACTTTATTGTTGAGATTCCCTCAAACTTAGGCAAGTTAAGATATTTTGTTAAAGTCAGGAATAAAAAGAAGGTTAGTGATGGAGATTTAAGTTTAGCTTATAGTCAAGCTCAGACGAAGAACCTCCCTTTATTATTTTTAACTAATGGAGAAATGACAAATAAAGCAAAAGAACATTTAGATAAGAATCTCGATGGTGTTGTTTTTAGGATAGTTTAGACTTTTTCTTTTTAATTAATAAAATAATTAATAATAATATTACTAATGATGAAGTAATTGTTATTGTAAGAGAAGGATTTTTAGTTATTATCTTTGTTTTTTTATCACATCCTGTATTAAAGGTTTCAAAAGCAGCTAAATATACTATTTTTGTTGCTTTATTTACTGCTTTTTCCGGGATTTTATCATTATCTGTCTGCAGCCACTCATTCCAGAGCTTTCCTCCTTCAGGACCTTTTGATAAACCTTCACTTATGTTGATATCAACCCTGCAATATTCGTTCAATCTTAGATAACCTCTTTCTTCATATGCTGCATGCTGATAAGAAGATTCTCCTTTAATGTAATGTGGGGCAGAAAACGAGTCAGTTATGTAATGTGTTGCTATCCCAAAAGCTGTAGAGGCATTTTCAAAATTTTTATTTTTGTATTCTTCCTTTGCAACTGAAAGCCAAAGATTTGTTAACTCTAAAGATGGAGGGTAGTTGTGTAGTTTGTTGTCATGAAATGCTTTGTCTGGTATGATAGAGCCTTCCTTTAAATCTTCTAGGCTGAGATTTAAGTCTTTTGGCAAGGAATTATAAACTCTTTCAACTATATTCTGGTGTGTTTGCCAGTCCCAAGCTATAACATTAGTTGAGGATAGTACTAATAGTAAGGTTATTAAAACATTGATTCTTTTCACAAAACAGTAAAAGCAAGGGATTTATATAAATATTTTCAAAGAAGGGGTAAAAAATGTGCGGCATTGTAGGCATTGTTGCAGGGATTCCTTTTTCTATAAGGGGAGAGCTTTTAACAGCTTTAAAGAGATTAGAATATAGAGGTTATGATTCTGTTGGTTATGCTACAAATGATGGCAGGATATTAAAGGATGTTGGTTATATATCAGATTTTATGGAAAAAGTAAATGGAGAAGCGACTTTGGCTATAGCACATACTAGATGGTCAACGCATGGAAGGGTTACTAAGCCTAATGCACACCCTCATTACAGTGAGAATTTTATGATAGTTCATAATGGAATAATTGAAAACTATGAAGAGCTTAAAGAGGATTTAATTAAGAAAGGTTATAATTTTAAATCAGAAACTGATTCTGAATTGATAGCGTATTACTTTGAGGAAAATACAAAGCGAGATTCAATAGAAAAAGTTATAAGGAATTTTTATAGAGACGCCAAAGGAACCTTCGCTGTTTTATTGATTAAAAAAGGAGATGATAAATTATACGCATTTAAATTAGACTCCCCCCTTGTCCTATCGAGCTTTGGTAATAGTATCTATATAGCCTCTGATATATATGCTTTTTCAGATAAAACAAACAAAGCTATCTTTTTAGATGATTATGAATATGTCATTGTAGATAAAAATGGGTTTTGTGTTTATGATAAAGCTGGTAGGAAATTAAAAAAAGAAGAAAAAACTTTTGAATGGGAGCAGGACTTTAATGATAATAAGGATTACGAGCATTTTATGATAAAAGAGATATATGAACAGCCTTTAGTTGCTGAAAGATTAATAAATTCTTTAAATTCAGATCAAAAACAGAAAATAAAAGAGACTGCAGATTTGATTAAAAGCGCTAAGAAAATAATCTTCATTTCAGCAGGAACTTCTTTTCATGCTTCTATGCTAGGCAATCATTTGTTAAACCAAGCTGGGATAGAGTCACATTCTTGGATAGCTTCTGAATTTGATATCCCAAAATATATCGACAAAGATTGTTTAGCAATTTGTATCTCTCAAAGTGGGGAAACTATGGATTTGATAAGGGCAGTTAAGTATCTTAAATCTAAAAGCGTTAAAATAGTTTCTTTAGTCAATGTACCTTATTCTACTTTACAGAGATTATCTGATTTAAGTATAAACCTATTAGCTGGCCAGGAAGTATGCGTTGCGGCTACTAAGAGCTATACAAACCAGTGTATCGCTTTAATAGCTTTAGCTAAGGAGCTAGGTTATGAATTAGATCTGGAGCAAATTCCTAAGAAAATAAAAGAGACTATAGACTCCAATTTAGACAAGATTAAGGAATTGGCAGATAAGTTGTATAAAGAATATGATGTTTATGTTCTAGGGCGAGGCGCTTGTTATTCTGCGGCTTTAGAAATAGCTCTGAAGATTAAAGAAATATCTTATATCCATGCAGAAGGTTTGAGGGGCGGGGAATTAAAGCACGGAACTTTAGCTTTGGTAGAAGATGGGACACCAGTTATTTCTTTAATACCTTTAGATGATTTGGAAATGAAATCTAATACAAAAGAAGTGGAGGCCAGAGGAGCATATTCAATAAAGATAGTTAACAAAGGAGAAGGAAGTTTTGTTTTACCTGAATCTAAGGTAAGCGATTTTATAATTTATTCTGTAATAATTGGACAACTCTTAACCTATTATATGGCTAAGAATAAAGGATTGCCAATAGATAAGCCTAGGAATCTGGCAAAATCAGTTACTACCTTGTAGCTAAGGGCATAAGGTAAAGTAATGTTTAAAAGCTAATATTCTTTTAATACCTTATGGGAAAATATATCTTTGTTTTAGGCAGAAATCCTGAATTAAGTGTACTGGAGTTAAAGAGTTATCTGGAAGCTAGAAATATAGCCTATGATCTTCTTGAAGCTACAAAGGAGATTTTGCTTTTACAGTTACCTAATTTAGATTTTAGGAAAATGATTAAAGATTTAGGAGGTATAGTAAAGATAGGTGAGGTTGGATTTAAGAATTTTTATGAAGGAGATAAGAATAAAATACTATATGGAGTTAACAGATATAGCAGTAATTTAAAAATTAATTTTAATGAGATATTTAAGGCAGAAGGCATCAAAGCATACTTAAAGGCTAAAGAAAATATAAATCCTAGTAAGTCAGTAAAGTTAGATGTTGAATTCTTGATTTACAAGAATAATGTTGCTAAGGTGGTAGCTGTTTTTAATCCTAAAGAATATAAAGAAAGAGATAAAAGACCTTATTTAGACTCCTTAAGAGTCAGTTCTATAAGATTGAGTAAGATCTTAATTAATTTGAGCGGGGCTAAGGAAGGTGATTTGTTATTAGATCCTTTTTGCGGAGTAGGAACTATACTACAAGAGGCTTTGCTGATGGGTATTAAAGTCCTTGGCGTAGATAAAGATAAGATTATAATAGATAAATGTAAAGAGAATTTGAGATGGTTAAATAAAAATGGTTGGGAAGTGATAAATGCTGATAGCAGGTATTTAAGCAAATATATTAAGAGCGTTGATAATGTAGCTACAGAACCTTATTTAGGCCCTTTTCTGAATAGCCCACCTAATAATGAAGAAGCTAAAAGGATAATTAAGTTGCTAGAAGAACTATATTCCCCTCTTTTTAATGAATTATACAAAATTGTTAAAGGTAAAGTATCTATTGTAATTCCATGGTTTAGATCAACAAGCGGCATGGAGTTTAGAATAGATTTTAAGACTATATTTAAAAGGGCAGGATTTGTAGCTACTTCTGGATATCCTATCAAGTATGAGGAAGGGAGTACGATAAAGAGGGAGATTTGGGTTCTTAAACGTAAAGTTTAAATAGACTCTTTCAATAATATAGTCATAGGAGATATAATGGGGAGGATAAAGACTAAGCAAGTGAAAAGAGTAACTAAATTATTGCTTGAGAAATATGGAGATAAATTTACGAAAAATTTTGAAGAAAACAAGAAGTTAGTAGGGAACTATGCAGATATTCCAAGTAAAAAATTGAGAAATGTTATTGCAGGTTATGTCACAAAATTAACTAAGTTTAAGCAGGAATAATCGTGGGTAACAATGGTAGAGACTAAGACGGGTAACCAAATAATTTTTATAGGAAACAAGCCTTTTATGAATTATGTTACTGGTGTTGTGATGCAGTTTACAACACAAGGTGTTAAAGAAGTTTGTATAAAGGCAAGAGGAAAGTTTATTTCTAGAGCAGTAGATGTTGCACAAGTTGCACTTAATAGATTTCTAGTAGGACAGATAAACCTGGGAGATATAAAGATTGACAGTGAAGGATTTACTAATAAAGAAGGAAGAGATGTTAGAGTTAGTACAATAGATATTACCTTAAATCGGAAAGAGTAGTAATCTATATAAACTTCTTTTTCCTGCGTTTTTATTATATAGAGGTGGTTGGTGGTTATCTTCGGATTAGAGCAGAGTTTTTTAGTTGATATAGCAATAATAATTATCTTTGCCACAATAGTAGCTTATTTTGCTAAACTTCTTAAACAGCCCCCTATCTTCTCTTATATTCTCTCAGGTTTGATATTAGGCCCTTTAGTGTTAAATCTTATTAGACCCTCTCCTGCACTTACTACAGTATCTCATTTAGGAATAGCTTTCTTGCTGTATATTGTTGGTATGAGTTTGGATTTTAAGGTTTTAAAACAGGTTGGCTTAATTTCTGTTTTAACTGGGGTAGGACAGGTTTTGTTTACAACAACGATCGGATTTTTTATCCTAAAAACTCTAGGATTCTCAAATATCCCAGCTTTGTATCTGGCTATCGGATTAGCTTTTAGCAGTACAATTATAATTGTAAAATTATTATCTGATAAAGATGATTTAGATACTTTATATGGGAGAATAGCAGTTGGATTTTTAATTGTACAAGATTTTATTGCTATCTTTGCTTTGATAGTAATAACTGGCTTATCTAATCAGGTTAGCTTTGGTAATCTGCTCTTAGAAACATTGCTTAAAGGCCTGTTTTTAGTTATTTTAGTTTTTGGCTTTAGTAAAATAATTTTATATAGCCTGTTTAAGGGCATAGCAAGATCCCAAGAATTATTATTTATCTCTGGAATTGCTTGGTTATTCCTGGTTTCTGTAACCTTTGTTTCTCTTGGATTTAATCTGGAGATGGGAGCATTTTTAGCAGGTTTAAGCTTAGCTTCGATCCCATATAACAAGGAGATAACTAGAAAGATACAACCCTTAAGAGATTTTTTCATAGTTTTATTCTTTGTTAGTTTGGGATTACCCCTTGCAATATCTTCTATAGGCCAGATTATTTATCCTGCTATCTTATTATCTTTGTTTGTTTTGATAGGGAACCCAATAATCGTTATGATACTGATGGGATTATTAGGTTATAAAAAAAGAACATCTTTTTTAGCTGGTTTGGCTGTTGCACAAATAAGTGAGTTCTCGTTGATAATTGCTGCCTTGGGATTTAATCTGGGACACTTGGATGAGACTGTTTTGTCATTAATAACTTTAGTTGGAATAATTACTATTGGAATATCAACTTATATGATAATCTATAGTGACAAACTGTATAATATTTTATCACCTTATTTGGGGATATTTGAGAAGAAAAAGACTAGGGGGGATGAGATTTCTAAATATAGCAAGCTTGGAAATTATGATATAATTCTTTTTGGGGGGCATAGAATAGGAAGAGTTGTCATAGATAATTTTAAAGATATAAAAGATAAATTGTTGGTGGTTGATTATAATCCCGACATCATAGATACCTTAACTAAAAAAAGAGTTCATTGTGTTTACGGTGATGTAGGCAATCAGGATTTATTAAATGAGATAAATCTAAGGAAGGCCAAATTTGTTGTTTCCACAATCCAGAATAGGGAGGATGACTTATTCATTTTAAAGTATGCCAAGGAAATTAATCCTAAGATCAAGGTTATTCTAACTACTGTCCATATGCATGAAGCTTTTGAATTTTATAAAAAAGGCGCTGATTACGTCTTGCTGCCTTACATGCTAAGCGGAGATAGAGTGGCAGGTATACTTAGTAATGTTATTGGGGGCAAGGATTCTCTACAGAAGCTCAAAAAAGAGCATATGAAATCCTTGAGAGAGCACAGCACAGATACTTACCAATTAACTTCATGAGGTTATATTATTGTATAAATCATATAGGATCCTAAAGCTACTAAGAATAAGCCCATGACTAATCTCATTAATCCCCTATGATCTTTTCTCCATGCCTCAAGTTTTTTAGATGATTTACTAAAGTATGCAACGCCGATAATAACGAATAGAGGCAGTATGAATATAAGATTATATAACAATAAAAGAGGAATTCCTTGTGCAAGATCTCCTGTTCCTAGGATAGCGAGGATTGCCAGATAAGGTGCTCCTGTACAAGGCAGTTCTACAAGAACAACGAATACACCTAATGCACCAGCAATTAGATAACTTAACCAATAATGCTTCTTTTCCGCCCTTATCATATATTTTGTATAAAGTCTTATTCTTTTTGCTGCCCCTGGGATAATTTGCAAACTAAAACCACGCCCATACCAGAAAAAATCCTTTATTTCTACTAAACCAGCAAGGATAGCTATTGTTGCCGCAATCCAATAGATAGCTACTGATAATCCAAAAGATACTGTAAATTTAAGGAAACCAAGACCGATAAGAAAATAACTAGCATACACAACAGCAGTGTAAATCATTCCACCAATCAGCATTCTGCGAGGGCTCTTGAATACTTTGGTCATAAAAGCAATTAGGAAAATAAGAACTCCAAAAACACAGGGATTTATACTATCTACTAATGCAGCGCCAATGATTATTGGTATGGTTAGTCCTTCCAGAAGCATTGTTATTCACATCCTGAAAATTCTTTTAGCTCTTCTATTGATAAAAATCCTAACTGCCGTTTTAATTCTATTTCATCTGGCTCTAATATCCAGGTTGGCGTCCCTTCTATGCCTTTTTTAAGACATAATTCTGTTTGACTGTTTTCTCCTTGGGGATGACATTCTATTTCGTTAATATATTGGAAAGAATCTCCAAACATTGCCCTTGTTTTGGCACAAACACCGCAACGGAATGAACCATACATATTAACACCCTTTTCTGTAATGCACTGGGCTAATAAATCGTAGTTTTCTTTTTCAGAAGATTGGATGTTAAATAAGACTAAGGGGATTATATTGATAATAATAATTAAAATGATCCAAGGCATTAATGCTTTGAGAATTGCCTTTTTTGTTGGCTTTGTTTCTTGCGCTTTATATAATATCCATAATAAAATAAATATAGTAATTACCATAGTATGCACAAGAGTACAGAATGGACAAATTGATTTTAGGATAATCTCAGCAATAATAAAGTAGATTACAAATAATATTCCAAGGATGCCCCACCCTAGCATTATTGTAAGAAGTGCGCCGTCTTTTTTTAGTGCTTTCCAGCTGAATACAATGAGAACCAAAAACCATAATACCCCTAATAAAGCAACTGGAACATTGAGCAATTCAGAAAATGCGCTTGTGTTTACTAAAGAACATGAAATTGATTCACTAATGTCACAGAGCGCACCTTTGGTTGGAGGAGCATAGTGATTCTTGATAAGATAGAGCGAAACGATAATACCAAGAATACTTAGAATAATGATAAGCTTTAGAATTTTTGTTTTACCTTCTTTTTTCATATATTATAACTTATTAGTAATTCTTTATAAAATCATCTATGTTCTTTAGAAAATGAATCATATACATGCCATCGGTGGGATTTGAACCC
>DAISWR010000013.1:0-12558 GCA_036826255.1 Nanobdellota archaeon
TTGTTTTAGCTGTTTTCATTATTTCTATGGCCGTTACGCATACTATTCTAGATGCTGTCCCTACAATTTTCTTAGGCGCTCCAGATAGCGATCAAGTATTAAATGTACTCCCGGGACATAGGATGCTTTTAAATGGTGATGGTTATGGTGCTGTTAGGCTTACAGTTGTTGGTAGCTTAGGCGGATTATGGTTAGCTGTGCTGTTAACTTATCCTGCAGTTCTTTTTATAGAAAAGATTTTTCCTTTTTTACAAAGGTATATGGCTTATTTTTTGATTTTCATTGTAATCTTATTAATTTTTAGAGATAAAGAACGAGTGTGGGCTCTTACTTTATTCTTTATTTCAGGTGTTTTAGGTTTAGGAGTTTTTGGATTAAATATGAAAGACCCTCTGCTTCCTCTTTTAAGCGGGTTATTTGGTACAAGTAGTTTGGTTTTGAGTATAGTTAATAAAATTAAGCTACCTAAGCAGAGATTTAGAAGATTAAGAGTAAATAATAATATTTTGTTTAAAGCTATAGGAAGCAGTGTTTTTGCAGGCGGTTTGGTTTCTTTACTGCCTGGAGTAGGAAGTGCCCAGGCTTCTATAATAGCTTCTCAAATTGCTGGTAAAATTGGGGATAGAGGATTTTTAATTTTAGTTGGTGGGGTTAATACTGTAAATTTTGTTTTAAGCTTTGTTAGTCTTTTTGTTTTAAATAAAGCTAGAAATGGTGCTATTGTAGTTGTAAGCAAATTATTGGAAGTTTTAACATTGCAGAATTTTATCCTATTTATTGGTGTTAGCCTGTTTGTTGGGGGTATTAGCGCTATTTTAGCTTTGAGTTTATCTAGAATATTTTCTAAGCAGATTGTTAAAATTAAATATAGTGTGTTGTGTTTCTCTATAATTTTATTTATTACTTTATTAGTCTTTATATTTTCTTCTTGGTTAGGCTTGCTTATCCTGCTTGTTAGTACAATGGTTGGTTTAATACCGCCTTTAGTAAACTGTGGAAGAAATCATCTAATGGGTTGTTTAATCCTTCCAGTTATATTGTTTTTCCTGCTTTAGCTTGGTGCACTTCATAAAAAGCTCTCTCCACTTGTTTAGACGGCCAACCAGCAGATATTAAAGCTGCGCTTATCTCTTCTTTTTTAAACCTTAATCCTAAAGTCCTTTCTATGTATTTTTTCATATCTTCGAAGTTTGTAATTTTTGGTATTAATATCCTTGAGGTTGCTGGATATTTTGCCTGAGCCTTTGTTTTCTCCAGTTGCTGCTGGAGATTTTTTGCTCTTTGTTCTACCGCTTCCTTTTCTTTTAGATTTCTTAGTTTTATTTCTTGCGCCTTTTCTAGAATTTTTGCTAAATAAACTATAAAGCCTATCTGCCCTACTATAGCAGTGAGTATAGTTATAATTGTGCTTTCTGTTAGAAATGCTATTAAAACTATGATCGCTAAAACTGCAATACCAATAGCGATTGGCTTGATAATACTATTTTTAGGCTCTTCTTGTTTCTCTTTTGTTTTAAGGTTTAGGACTTGATTCTTTGTTTTTTCCTTTCTTCCAAAAAGCTCCATAGCATAACACTATTTATTTAATTTATATTAGTTGTGCTTTGAAACCATCTGCCCAGTCCTTCTTGTTTTTCGCTTTCTTTTCCAAAGACAGATTCTATTCTCTGCTTCGTTAACTCTAAGGACTGCTTTAGATAATGGGGGATATCATATTTATCTGCTAAACTTAAAGCAGGTTCTAGATATTTTATAATTGAGCCTCCAGATATCGTAAAGATTAGCCTTCCATTACACTTTAAACAACATCCTTTTAATGGAGGCCTTCTATATTTTTCATTGCAATTAACGCATCTAAATTGCTGCATGGAAAACTTTCTTAAATTACCTTTTATATCTCTAATAAAATGTCTTTCTATCACTAATCTTGCTACGTCTGATTCGTCTACTGCTCTAATTTTTTCTGCTAATTCCATTTGCCCTTGTACTTTCTCTTGCATTGTAGGTATCAGTTTATAAGATGAGCAAGTATTTGCATTATTGATATCATCTACTTCATGGGTATATGAAGTTCCTTGATAAGGATTGTCCGTATTTAGAATATCTTTAATTTGTTTTATTTTAATATCCCAGGGCATCTTGAAAGCTAAACACGCTTCATAAAATTCTAGAGGATATTCTTTAACAATGTCCATATCGAATATCATATCATCCACTTCAAAGGGGATTATCTTTGATGTTAAAACTAGAGGTTCGTCTTGCGTTGCCCCTCTATGTGCTGGGAGAAACTCCCTAGAGAAATTAATCAGGGCGTCCATTAATAACATAACCCCTGCTTCGTCCCCATCACAATCTCTTCTCATAAGCGAGTGAGTATAAGCGTGTGTTATGAAACCCTGGGTTTTTGAAAATCCAATTATTCTTCCTGTCACTCCGGCTGCTGTATGGGGGGATAGACAGACTAGCAAGTGTCCTACTAGATCTTCCTTTGTTTTTAGATTATAGAAAGCTGGTTGATTATAAATCCTTGCTAGGCAATCGTCTATAAAGTTTGCTACCCTAAACAAAACCTGGTCTGCTCCTTCCTCCAAGGAGTTTGGACAAGAAGGAAGTATAACATCTTGTGGCATTATCTCTAAGATTTGGTCTTTATCTTTTAAAGGTTGGTCATGTATATCTTGGATATAACCCAACTCCTTTAGTTTTTCTATAGAAGTTCTGATCTCTTTTGGTTTAAAATGGGTTGTATGTTGTTCTGTCATATCATATCTTGTTGTTCCATCTTTGTTAACATAGAGGTTATATGATGCTCTTAGAATCCCCTTTGCAAGATTTTCTGAAGCGTGATTTTTATTTGATGTTCCTCTAACTCCTTTTATTAAAGAAGGGTATTGTTTTAATTTTAATTTTTTCATCGAGTCATTAAAGACAGAGGTTATATCCAAGTCCAGCGTTTTATAAGTTTGATTTTTACCATGTTTAGGGCATTTCTCAGTTAAACTATCTTCTTTACAGGGATAACAGTAGTATTGTTTCTTTGTTTTTTTATCGCAGGCTTCGCATCTTGGGAAAACCGTTGTTTTATTACAGCCTTCACAGAAATAGGTTGAGAATTGTGCTTTTATTTTCCCTTTTTCTAGAGCTGATTGAAAGCATCTTAATCTTCCACCTTCTTCACCAACAGGAAATAAGACATTAGGGGAGCCTGTCAACTTTCTTTGTTTTGCTTTTTCAGGACGACCCATTCTTGAACCTATAAAATAACCTGATTTATCTCTTACTTCTATTTCTGATACTTTGTTTATTGATTCTAAAGGATCTTCATAATCCAACTCCTTTAGTTTTTTGATTTTTTCTTTATCTAGCAATTCTGAATAAAAACCTAAAGACGAGGCGAATGCCTTTGCGTAATCCTTTTCTATTACTACATATTCGTCTTTTGCGGTTATATGGGGGATTCCAATTAATTCTAAAGCCCTTTTAGGGTCTTCTTTTTCTATAATTTTTTTGGTATCATGCTCTAAAGTAAAGATTATTTTTTGAATTTCATTATCCTCTCTTTTTACTGTTGCTATGTCTAACCAATCTGTTAATGCATGAAGTTGCTCTTTGTTGATTGCTCTCCAATAAAAAGTGTATCTTGGGTGCAAAGGAATTTTTAATTTCTTTGATATCTCATAAGCATCTTCAAATGAGATTTTTGTTAAAATAGGGTCTTTGAAAATAGCTTCTACCAAGTTCTCTTTTAGTCCTAATTTTGTTATTAAATTTGATTTTGATGGTTCTGCTTTTTTTAATTCCTGAAACCACCATTCTTCGCAGTATCCAGGAGGAAGTAAGATATGAGCTCTATTAAAAAAATCCCCATAATTAATTAATATGTCTCCTAAGTAGATTATTTCTTCAACCTCCGGAAGCAAATCTTCTGCTTGTTCTTTGGTGTCTACTTTAATGACGGATCCATTCTTTAGTTTTACGATCGGTCCTTCTAAGCTGTCACAGGCTACAAGCACTGTTGATTTTCCAGGACGCTCTATTTTAAGTTGGGTTCCTATAGCGAGATAATTTGATAGAATCTTCATAGTTGCAGGATGTATTGCATCTTCTGAAAATCCTGACATTCTTGTTCTTCCATATCTTAACCTAAAGGCTCCACATCTTAAAGGGTGACCTAAAACTGGTCTTCCAGCTACAACATCTTTTATATAATTATAATCTGGTAGGATCTTTTCATTTTCTTTTTCTTTTATTTGCCCTTTAGACCTTATTTTTTTCTGCAATTTAACAAAATCTGCCATAAACTTCCAATGTTCCATATCAAGCTCTTTTGTTAACTTCTCAAATTTTCCCCAGAACTTGGCTCCCTTTTGAGTTATGCCCTCTCCAAAGACCAAACAAGATCCATTACTTATTTTATTGGTTTCGAATCTTGGGCTATCTTTGTAGTTTGATACTTCTAATTTTTCTGAGCCTTCTCCATCAATTTGCAATGGAAGATGTTTTACTATAAATTCAAGTTCTTTCTCTGATGGAAGGTATTGCAGATTTGTAATCCTTTCATGAAAATCTGCAACTTCTGTTTTAATCCTATTAATTTCATCTTCTGTAGGATCATATTCTGCATAGCCCATATTCTTCCTTATATAATCTGATAGGGCTAGAAAAACGCAAACGGCTGTTGTTCCTGCGCTCCTTATAGGGCCTGAGAAGTTCAAACAAAAATATTCTTTTTGATTATCGAGCCTTTTTTTAAGTTGGAGTCTAGTAAACCCCTCTAAAGGCGATGATACTACACCCACAGTGAGGTATGCTAACCCTACCCTTAGCCCTATTTCCATGGCCTTAATTTTGTCTTCAAATTTACATATCCTTTCTTGAGCAAATTCTAAAGCTATTTTAAATGCTACCCTCCAATCTTGAAGTCCAAATTGCTGCTCTAATACTTTTATTCTTTCTAGAAAATTAGATTCTGTTATTTGCGGCGCAACTATGGAAATCAATCCTTGAACACGCTCCGCTAAATTTTTTGCAAGGGGTATTTCTATTTTATCTGTTGGGTCATATCCTTGTAGTCTTGCTGCTCCTGCTACCCCATATGCCTTTTCTATTTTTTCATCTATATCTTTGAAGTAAAGTTTTATTTCATTCATCTTGATTAAAATCTAGAATTTTAACTTCCCTAGTTTTTAGATTTAATACGGGGACCATACCTGGGTCTGGTTCGTACCCTCTTTTTTCTTCGTAATCTGTCTTTTTTTGAAAACAGGAGCAAGAGATTAAATTTATATTATTAATTAAAGATGTTGCCGACCTATGATGGTCTCCTGTGACGAAAACATCTGGGACTTTTTCTATTATCAAGGGGTCTTCTTCATCATCTGGAATATAAACGGTTGATTCGTGTGTTGGAGCTATATGTCTTTTTTGTAGCAGGAATTCTGTGACTAAGGTTGGATTTTCATGGGCTTTCCTCAATCTTAAGCTTTCTACTTCAGTTTTGTAATAATGGTAGCTACTTCCATGATACAAAAGCACATCAAATCCAGGAAATGTTTCTGAAGAATGGATATTTATCAAAGAGGGGCTGCTTACTAAGATTGCATTAGGCAGATCCCAAATTGGTTTTGCGAAATTCTTGTCTAAAGGGGGTTGTGGTTCTGATAATCTCGTTGCATCGTGATTGCCAGGGGCTATGATTACATTTATATTCTTAGGGATTTTTAAAAGATATTCTGCTAATTCTTCATATTGCTTTTTAATATCTGGGATTATCAAATCTGTTTCTTGACCTGGATAAACACCAACTCCGGCTACCAAATCCCCAGCTATAAAAAGGTATTTTACCCCCTCTCCAATTTTTTTTAATTTTTCATTAGACGTGTTTCCATTAAGCCAGTTTATAAAATTCAAAAAGGGTTTTGCAAGAAAGGATCTTGATCCCACGTGAATATCTGATATAAAGGCCGCATAAACCTCGTTTGGTGATTTTTTAAGTTCTTTATTTAACGGTAAACCTGGAAAGATTATTTTATTAGCAAAAACAATATCTTTACCAAGAGTGCCGGATATCGCTAGGACTTCGTCTAAGACTATCTCCTTTGCTATTTCACCTAAAGATCTGTTATTTTTTGATATTAAAACTTTAATTTCGCCTGTAGGATCTTCTAAAGTTAAGAAAGTATTTCCATTTTTGTTTATCCGCTTATCACGCACTAAACCAATTAAAGTGACCGGTTCCCTTTCTTTTTTTAATTTAAGTTTTCCTATAGAGATTATATTTTGTAGGGCTTGGTGGTTTGTTAAGATATTTTTTATTTTATCATATCTAACCTTAAAATGTTTTACAAAATCTCCCACCTCTCTTTTTTTAGGTTTTTTATTATAGGACTGTAGGACAATTACGCTAGGTTCTATAGATGATGTTGGTTCTATTTTTATATTTTTTTCTGGTTTTTGGACTTCTAATAAAATTTTATTTAGTTTTTCCTTTTTTTCTTCATAATTAAGCAGGTCTAAGAAAGTGTCGTACCCTCCCCTATCTTTCCCTTTTTCAATTAAGGATTTAGCTCTTTCAAATTCCTTCCAGTTTATATCTATAATCTCTTTTTTTTGGTGGATTAAAGACAATATATCTTTATTCACTACGACTAACTTTTCTTGTGATTTTTTTTCATTTAATTTTTTATATAAAACAACGCTGTCTTTGGAATCTTCTTCTATTACGATTAAAGCATCTGGGCTTACTAAAAATCCATTCTCTAGGAAGGCTCCAATTTTTTTTGAGTTGCTCATAAATTTAAACCCTCTCTTAAAATCGCCTGGACCTCTGGTTTTGTTGAAGATGGGATTGCTAAACCAATTTCTCTTGTTCTTCCATACCTCCCTTTAGAAACGATCTTTGTGGTTATTACACCCAACATATCTAATTCTGCTATGATATCTGAAATCCTTCTTTGTGTTAGAGGTTTTAAACCTATTTTTGAACAGTTTTCTTTATAAACTTCATAAATTTCTCCCGTAAAGATATTATTCTCATTTTTATAAGAGGATAAAATTATGGAATATAAGGTTAGTTGAAATTGTTTTGGTTGTGTTCTTAAAATGTCTACAACCCTATCTCTTTCTATTTTTTCTTCTGCTAAATCTAGGTGGGTTATTGCTATTTTTGGGTTGTTCTTCCTTTCTGCTAATTCTGCCGCAACCCTTAAAAGTTCTAAAGCCCTTCTAGCATCGCCGTGGTCTCTTGCGGCATAGGCTGCACATTTTTCGATAACCCCCTCTTCTAAGGTGTCTTTCTTAAAGGCTAATTTTGCCCTTTGTCTTAAGATGTCTTGTAGTTGCAAAGCGTTATATGGGTTAAATAAAAACTCTTCTTCTGATAAAGAAGATTTAACTCTTGGGTCTAAATTATCAACAAAAATTAAATTGTTGGATATTCCGATAATAGCTACTTCAACATTTTTAAATTCTGAGGATAATCTCGTTAGATTATATAATATCTCATCTCCAATTTTTTTTACTAGTTGGTCTATTTCATCTAAAACGAGCACTAAAATTTGTTTTTTGCTGTTTAAGGATTCTATGAGTATTTTATAGACTTCGTCTGTAGGCAAACCTGTTGCTGGAACATCCTGGCCAAGTTCTCTTGCAATTTGCGCAACCAATCTATATTCTGTATCTGCTACCCTTTTTAGTTTGCAATTTAGATAAACTACGGTTATAGGTAGATTTTTTTCTTTTGCGAGCTTTGATAATTGTGCGGTTACGTGCTTTACCACCAAGGTTTTTCCTGTGCCTGTTTTTCCATACAAAAAGAGATTAGAAGGCTTTTCTGATCTTAAGGTTGGGGCTAGTACTCCTGCTATTTGTTCTATTTCTTCACCTCTATGCAAGATTGTATCTGGAAAGAAATTATATTGTAAGGACGCTTTATCTTTAAAAATAGATTCTTTCTTCAAAAAGTTCTCAAAAAAACTAGTTAATCCCCCCTTCTTCATTTTTTACATTATTCTTAACTAATATTTTGTTTAAATACTTTTTGATTAGAACCTATATACACACCCACCTACATTTCTAATGGAACTAATTTTTGTATTTTTTATTCGAAAGTTTTATTATTACTGCTTAAGAGTGCCTTTACTTCCTTTGGAGAATTTTTGGTTTTTTTGATTTATATTTTGTATAACATATAAATTTATATATAAATATATTTATTATTATATAATAGTTAAAGATTGAATTTATAAGCCTTATAACATCATTTTAAATTTCTTATTAAAAAGATGTTAAATTAAATAGAAATCGTTGGGAAGGGTTAACAGTCGCTTTATCTCCTACTTAAGGATTTTATTCGATACGAAGTTTTTTTATATTTAATTCTTCCAGAGGAAGCCCTGGGGGGAGTTCCAATGGAAATTTTTATAATTATTGATTTAAGGAAAGATATATAAATAAGTAGTGCTTGTAGATTTATATTCACTCAAAGGGGGAGAATGTGGTATGGTAGAAGATGCAGAGAAGAAATATTCAAAAACGCTTATAGGAAAGACGGTTGTAAGTAAAACTGGAAAGAGGTTTGGAGAGGTTGGAAATATACTCTTTGAAACTAGGTCAGGAGAACTGCTACACCTTGTTGTTTCTAAGCCAACGGGTTATATTGAAGGGTTGGACTTAGCAAAAGATGAGGAGGGTAAACATTTGATTCCTTTTAGCGCTGTAGTTGCTGTGGGGGATTTTGTTGTTATTGCTGAAGAAGATATGGGATAGAAAACCTTTATATATTCTTTATGATTTATTTATTCTTATAAGATGGTTAAACCTCTTAATTTTAAGTCTACAGCGGAGATAAAAATTCCTAAAAGGTTAGTTGATCAGGTACTTGGTCAAGAGGAGTCTGTAAATCTTATTAAAAAGGTAGCTAAACAAAGAAGACACATACTTCTTATAGGTGAACCTGGTACAGGTAAAAGCCTAATTGGACAAGCCTTATCTGCGCTGTTACCCCACGAGAAGTTGGTAGATATTCTCTCAATATTAAACCCGCAAGATGATAATCTTCCTTTAATAAAAACTTTGCCGAGGGGTGAAGGAAAGAATTTTATCCAGAAATTAAAATTGCAGTATATGGGATCACCTAAAACCCAAAGCCTTTTGTTTTTTGCACTTTTACTTCTTGCTGTAGTTTCTCCTTGGTTAGTCTTAAGATATTATTCTGAGGTTTATGATCCAACTACTGGTGCAATATTAGCGGCAGCGTCTTTAATAGGAAGCATGGTTTTTTTAGCAGCATTTGTAATTTTTGTAAATTTAAATAAAAGATTTAAACCCCTTGAACAACAGATTCCAAAGCTATTGGTTGACAATTCTGAGACTAAAAAAACACCCTTTATAGATGCCACTGGAGCTAATGCGGGCGCCTTGCTTGGCGATGTACTTCATGATCCTTTACAGTCAGGAGGATTAGGTACACCTGCTTATCAAAGGATAATTCCTGGGATGATTCATAGGGCCAATGGAGGTGTTTTGTTTGTAGACGAAATAGCAACCTTATCTCCAAGGAGCCAACAGGAATTATTGGCAGCTTTACAAGAAAGGAAGTATCCTATAACTGGGCAAAGTGAAAGAAGTTCAGGGTCTATGGTTAGAACAGAGCCAGCACCCACAGATTTTATCTTAGTTGCAGCAGGAAATATGGATACCTTAAGACAAATGCATCCGGCCTTAAGGTCTAGGATAAGAGGTTATGGCTATGAGGTATATATGAATGATGTTATGGATGATAATTTAGAAAATAGAAATAATCTTTTTAAATTTGTTGCCCAAGAAGTAGTTAAAGATGGGAAAATTCCTCATTTTAGTAAAGAAGCTGTTGATGAAATAATTGAAGAAGCTAGGAGAAGGGCTGGTAGAAGCGGTAAGCTAACGGTTAGATTAAGAGGACTTGGTGGGTTAATAAGAGCTGCAGGTGATTTAGCTCTAGAAGATGGTTCGAAGTTAGTTAATAGAGCGCATGTTATTAGAGCAAGATTCTTTGCAAGAACCTTAGAACAACAAATCGCTGATAAATATATAGAGAGTAAAAAAGAATATGCAGTTATATTAAGTGAAGGTAAGCAGGTAGGGAGAGTTAATGGCTTAGCTGTTATAGGAGATGCAGCATCCTATTCTGGGATTGTTTTACCAATAGAAGCTGCTGTTACTCCTGGTGGAGATAAAGCAGAAATTATTGCTACTGGAAGATTGGGAGAGATTGCTAAAGAAGCTGTAAAGAATGTATCCGCCATTATTATGACTTATTTTGGAGAGGATATTAAGGAGAAATATGATATTTATGTTCAATTCTTACAAACTCATGAAGGTGTTGAAGGAGATTCAGCTTCAATAGCTGTTGCAACAGCTGTTATGTCTGCTTTACAGAAAGTTCCTATAAGGCAAGATACAGCGATAACTGGTAGCTTAAGTATAAGAGGAGAGGTATTGGCAATAGGCGGAGTAAGCTCTAAGATAGAAGCGGCTATAGAAGCTGGTATAAAAAGAGTTATAATCCCAAAGTCCAATAAAAAAGATGTAATCTTAAAGGAAGGAGATAAAAATAAAATAGAAATAATTCCTGTTGATAGGATTGAAGAGGTATGGAAAGAAGCCTTGTATTGGAAAAGTAAGGAACAGATCCTTAAGAAATTAACTTTTAAGTCGAAAGAGCTAAAGAAGTAATAGAAACATTAAAAAACAAATTTTTCTATATAATTTGCTATGGACTTTAAAAAAGAGTTGGTTAATTTAATTAAAAAAGGGATTAAAGAAGATATTTCTAATTTATTGGAAGTCCCTACAGAAAAAACTTATGGCGATTTTTCTCTACCTTGTTTTTTCTTAGCGAAAAAGTATAAGCAAGAACCACACAAAATAGCAGAGGAGTTAAAGAACAAAATTAAATTAAATAAATCTTTTAGTAAGGTAGAAGCTGTAGGACCATATCTAAATTTTTTTATCAATAAATCTTTACTGGTAGATCTCACATTAACTAAAATCTTAAAAGAGAAGGAGAAGTTTGGTTCTGGTAAAGAGAAAAAAAGGATAATGGTAGAATTTCCATCTCCAAATACAAATAAACCACTGCATTTGGGCCATCTAAGGAATATGTTTCTTGGAGAAAGTCTTTCCAGAATTTTAGAAAAAAGAGGAAATAAAGTAATTCGCGCTAATCTAAATAATGATAGAGGTATACACATATGTCAAGCTATGGTTGCCTACAAAAAATATGGCTGTGGCAAAAAACCAGATAAAAAACCAGATCATTTTGTTGGAGATTTCTATGTTTTATATAATCAGAAAATTAAAAAAGAACCTTCTTTAGAAGAGGAGGCCAAACAATTACTGAAGGCGTGGGAACATGGCCATAAGGAAACTAAAGCACTTTGGTCTAAGATGACGAGGTGGGCTTTAGATGGTTTTAATCAAACATATAATCAATTAGGTATAAGCTTTGATAAAACTTATAATGAACATGATTTTTATTGGAAAGGAAAAAAGATAATTTTAGATGGTTATAAAAAAGGTTTGTTTGAAAAAGGGGATGACGGGAGCATATCTGTTGATTTAGGGCCTGAGTTGGGTAGGAAAGTTCTTTTAAGGAAGGATGGAACTTCTTTATATATCACGCAAGATTTGTATTTGGCTGAGCAGAAGTTTAAGGATTATAAATTAGACAAGTCAGTTTATGTTGTCGGGTCTGAACAAGATTATCATTTTAAGGTATTATTTAGATTATTAGCCCTCCTTAAAGCAAATAATACTAAAAAAAACTACCACTTGAGTTATGGAATGGTTTATTTGCCCGAAGGAAGGATGAAGTCTAGAGAAGGCAAAATTGTTGATGCAGATAATATTTTAGGCAAGATGCTTACTTTATCTAAACAAGAATTAATTAAAAGATACCCTTATTTAAGTGAGAAAGAAAAAGAAAATAGAGCAAAACAAATTGGTTTTGGAGCACTAATCTTTTTTATATTAAAATTTGATCCAAACAAAGATATAAATTTTAATCCATATGAGAGTTTGTCTTTTGAGGGAGATACAGGACCCTATGTTCAATATGCTCATGCAAGAATAAATTCTATCCTACAAAAGATAAAGAAAAGGAGTTATAAATTCTATGGGCGGCTATTAAATGAAGATGAACTTGAGTTGGTGAAATTGTTGAGCGATTATCCGCATATAGTAAGTGAGGCTGCAGAGAATCACAGACCTTCTATAATTTCAAATTATTTATTAAATTTGGTTAAAAAATTTAATGATAATTATAAAAAATATTCTATAATAAAATCTGAAGATAAATTAAAAGATACAAGATTGAGTTTGGTTGTAGCAACTTCTTATATTATTAAAGATGGCCTAAGATTGTTATTTATTGATTCTCCAAAAGAAATGTAGAATTACATACTAAAGTTTGAATCACAGTCGTTACACCTTATTAAGAGCATTTCTCCAAAATTAATTATAGAAGTATCACTAGAGCTACATTTAGGGCATTTTTTATTTTCAGAAATATCCATATTG
>DAISWR010000014.1:0-11784 GCA_036826255.1 Nanobdellota archaeon
GTATGATATTTAAGGTATATGGGGATATTAGCACTTTTTATTTTCTTGAATTCCCATGAATGGAAATACAAAACAGGGGCTATATCTTGTTTTAATAATAAATTTGAACCTAAATTTGCCCATAATCCACCGATATTTCTAATAAAAACCCAGCTCATTGGAAATCTAAAATAAGGGTATGCTGCTACTGGAATTTCTTTAATTTTTAAGTTGTCTACCGGATTAAAAATTCCTAGAGGATATTTTCTATTATGATAAACTCCTGGCAGATAAGAAGGATTTAGAGAACTATCATACTCAAACTTGTTTTTATCTAAAACTTTTATTAATTCGTGAGAAAAAGCCATCCTGGGAGCTCTAAAACCTTTAATCCTAGATTTGATTACTTTCTCAATAGCTTTTTTTGATCTAGCAACATCAGAATTAAGATTAACCTTTTTGCTGTAAGGAAAAGTATGGTCATAGCCATGGGAAGCTACTTCATGGCCTTTGTTGTATATTTTCCTAATATGCTCTTTTTCTCTATCTGTAAAAAATCCTGTTGTAAAAAAGGTTGCTCTTATTTTGTGCTTATCTAGCACTTTTAGCAGATTATCATTTCCTTCTTTACTAAATAAAGTATTATAATTTTCTTTACTCTTAATATCTCTAATTAATGCAGATGTCCATTCCTCACAATCTATAGTTAAGGCTATCATTTTACTTTAAATAAAACCTATAAACTTTCCCGTAACCAAAATTTTTCATAACTTCGCTATTGTATCCTCTTTTTTCTGAGATTTTCTTAGTATCTTCCTCAAAGTTATTTATTATACAAATTAGAATACTCCCGTCCTTTTTTAAATAATCCTTGCCTTCTATAAATAACCTGTCTATTAATCCTAAAACAGCCTTGCTTAGCTTTGAATAAGTGTATCTTAAGAAGCTTCTTACTAATTTAGTGCTTCTAATAAAAGATTTTAGTTTATGGGTAAATGCTGACTCTGCTTTATCTATGCTTATAGGTGGATTAAATGCAATAATGTCAAATTTCCCACCAACATTAGTAAATAAATCCGACTGTATAACCTCTAGGTTAATATTATTTAATTTAGCATTTATCTTACAAGCTTCAACAGCTTTAGGGTTTATGTCAGTGGCTATTACTTTTTTACCTTCCTTAGAAGCAGCTATAGCTACATAGCCTGTTCCTGTACCTAGTTCTAATAAATCTTTGCCCTTTAAAGCCATTATGGCTTCAAATAAAGCTTTACTTTCCTCTGTAGGTGGCGCAACACCGCTAAATCTCTTTATTTTTATCATCTTTAGTATAAACCTTAAGGATTTTTAATTTTTTAGTAAATCTAATTTTCTATTTTTGTCACTAGAATAAACAAAATAACCTTTATAAAGAATATCCTTTTAAGAAAAAACAAGTGATTATATAGATTTGTTTATGGCATATGAAGGGTGTAAAATGAAAATCTTGAGCATTGTTGGGACTAGGCCAAATTTCATGAAGCTTGCTGCCTTAGTTAATGAATTCAAGAAGCATAGCAATATAGAGAATACTCTGGTTCATACAGGACAGCATTACGATGAAGAGATGAGCAAACTTTTCTTTAATGAATTAGGATTGCCTAAGCCAGATATTAATTTAGGGGTTGGATCCGGGACTTATGGGGAACAAATTGGGAATATCATGATTAAACTTGAAAAAGTAAAGCTAGAAAAGATCTTGGGTAAAGAAAAGCCAGATTTAGTTATTGTTGTTGGAGATGTTAATTCCACTTTTGCAGGTGCATTAATTGCAAAGCAGCTCGGAATTAAAGTAGCTCATGTAGAAGCAGGCTTGAGAAGCTTTGACATGTCTATGCCTGAAGAGATTAATAGGATACTAACTGATAGGATAAGTGATTATCTGTTTACAACAGAGGAGAGTGGAAATAGAAATCTGTTAAATGAAGGTGTGGACAAAAGTAAAATACATTTTGTTGGAAATGTAATGATAGACACTTTATTGCATCATAAGAAAAAAGCAGAACAATCAAAAATATTAAAAAATTTAAATCTTAAGAAAAGAGAGTATGGTGTTTTAACTTTACATAGGCCTAGCAATGTAGATACAAAAGAAGGTTTTACTAATATTATCTCAATACTGGAGGCAATACAAGATAAAATAAAGGTTGTTTTTCCTATGCATCCAAGGACAAGGAAAACTGCTCAATTATTTAATTTAGAAGATAGTCTAAATAAGATAAGAAATCTGGTGATAACAGAGCCTTTAGGTTATCTTGATTTTTTATGTTTAAACTCTAATGGCAAATTTGCTTTGACTGATTCTGGTGGTATACCAGAAGAGACAACTGCCTTAGGTATTCCTTGCATTACCTTAAGAACAAGTACAGAAAGACCTGTAACTGTTGAACAAGGAACTAATTTATTAGTCAGCATCGATAAAGATAAGGTTATTGAAAAACTACATGAAATAATAGATGATAAAGTAAAGCTAAATAACAGAGTGCCAGAGTTATGGGATGGTAATGCTGCAAAAAGAATAGTAGATATCATATTAAAAGATTTTTAGAAAATAATTCGCTTTAACAAAAATGATAAACCACATCCTAACTGCAATACAAGTTTCTAGTATATTAATTTTGTTAACCATAATTCCTTTTTATATTGTTTCTAAGAAGAACCATAAAAACTTCTTAGAACTTATCCTAAATAATTTCACTAGAGGTATTTTTTGGCTTCTCGTCATATCGTTTGTTCTATTATTGATTAAAGCCTATAATGCTGTAACTCTTTTTTCTGTTTATTTTCTTATAATAATTGTAATTGGCGTTATAAATAGAAATGGTATAATTCCAAAATTTAAGAATATAAAGTTCAAAGAGAATATCTTTGTTTTTTTATTTTTGCTGTTAATAATTTTAGGAGCTTCTTATATTATGTTTTATATGCCTTTTAATTATGCAGATTATGGTGGCGGTGATTCTTTTGAAAATACTTATAGAGCAAGAGTTATGGAATCTAATACTTTATTTAAAGGCTATCTAGCTCCAGGTTATTTTCTCTTTTTAGCTGCTCTTCATAAATTTTCCAATCTTTTTGGTGATTCTGTCTTTAATTTTTACAATATAACCAGGTTTATTGGTCCTATTCTAGGGATTTTTTTCTTAATAGCAATATATGCAGTTTCTAGAAAAATAATAAAGAATCCTTATTTAGCATTAATCCCAACATCAATTCTAGGATTAATAACAACCTCTCATTTGCCTTTATTATCTGAGTTCTCAAAGATTTTCCATCTAACTTTTGACCAGTTAATAATATCCTTAGAGCAGAATTTAGCACTCGTTTTTATGATCATAGCTTTATATTATGCCATAGCGATTATATTGGAAAAAAATGATGGGTATAAACTCTTGTTGTTTCAGGCCCTAACTATTATTTTTATGACCCACTTGCTTATCTTTGGTATTGTTGCGCTTATGTTGTTTGCTTTAGTTCTTGCTGGGTTTATACACAAGACCATTTCATTTAAAAAAGCTGTAAAAATTTCTATAATCTCTTTTTTTGCTTTGATTCCAGAAATAGTTTATAATGCTTTAATCTTTTTATCTAAAACTTTAGATCCTTCTCTTAAGAGAAATCTTATTTTATTAAAAATAACTCCCCTTACTTCGTTAATTAGATCTTACTCTCATGTTTTATTTATAGTCACAATTAGCGTTTTTTCCTTGTATAGAAGAAAAAGGGAAGAGAAGAAGTATGTTACATTCATCTTAATTTTCTCAATACTGCTAATGCCTTTAGCTATTTTTTACGCACCCTACAGATTATGGCCTTTTTTTGCTATAATAACAGCACTTGCTCTAGGAGTTTTTGTTAAAGATATTTTAAATTTACAAATTTTTGATAAGTTAAGGAAGTTTAAGTACCATCTTGCGATTACTATCTTAGGATTTTTGGTTATACTCTCATTAGCTTTCCCATTAACACCTATAACAAGGGATAACACTTTATTTCCCAGCACTATAAACGAGGGTTTTGTTAAAGCTACACTAAAAATATATGAAAATTATCCTTTAGAGGAATCAACATTTTATGCTGGAAAGACTTTGTATTACGAAGGGATTTCTTTAGTTGGTTTAGATACTGATTGGAGAGATTTAGAGGCTATAACAAGTACTAATCCAAATAATTATGCTACAAAAGCTAAATATGAGTTTGTTTACATAGATAAAGAACTTAATCCAATTTTAGAGATATGGCTCCCAAAAGTAAGGCCAGAATATGGAAACTATGAAGAAATACAAAAAAGAGCAAAGAATTGGATTAAAAATTATGAGAATGCAAAGGTTGTATACGAAGATGAAAAATTTATAGCTTACATAATAAGCTAATCACCTTAGTTTTATTCTATTTAGTATGCCTTTAAAGATAATTATATCATCTTTATCAAAACCTTTGATTGCATACATTAGAGCAACGTAAGCTAAGGAGTATAATACTGCTAAAGAAATTACTGTATAAAGTCCTATTTTAAATAAAGGTGCTAAAATGATAACTACCAACAAAGAGATTATTCCTGCTATAACTGGTTTTATATAATTCTTAAAGTCTGGGAGAACTTTTGTGTATTTATATGCAAAGGCTAAGAATAAAATAGATCCTATAATAAGAGAAATAGATGTTGCTATAGCTGCCCCAATCATTCCATATTTGACAATCAAGAATATATTCAAGATAAAATTAAGTACTGCAGCTACTATCTGCGAATAAAGTATGAATTTTGTTTTTTCTGCCATACTTAAAAGAGCTGCACTTGGATAGGTTACTGCTGAATAGAATAAATATCCAAAAGCCAGGATAATTAATGACCCTGCACCAGCCGCATACTCGTTTCCAAATAAAATGACTAAGATATAAGCTGGAAATGTTATAAAAAATAAAAATAAAGGGAAATTTATCATGAATATCCATTTTGTTGCTGCTTTATATACACGAATAAATTCATTTGTTTTCTTTTTAGCATACAAGGAAGTCATAGAAGAAATCATATTCAAAAAAAGAGCTACTGCTGGTATCAAAAATAATCCGGCTGTCGGTATTGCTGTGTTGTATATTCCTACTTCAGAGCTTGTCCTGAAATAACCTAGCATTAAAGTGTCCATGTACGAGATAACAAAGCCAAAGAAATAGGTAAATGTTAATGGCCAAGAGAATTTTAATAGATCTCTTGTTATTCTTAAGGATTTTATATTCGTCTTTAGCAAGCGGAAGGTTTTTTTCTCAAATAAAATAAAAGCCAATATCGTTGTTAAGATTACAGTTAGAGAATATGCTATTGTAGCTCCAAAGACTCCAAATCCTAAGAGGATAAGAGGTATTGTAAGGACTAAAAGAGCTACTCCTCTAAATATTTTATCACTTATAACCTCATAACTTTGTTTTTGGAACCCAATAAATGCCCCTAAGAAAACCTGCAACATCCCTAAAAATGGAATGGATACCGCAAGAATTTTTAGTATAGTTGATAAGCTTGGTTGATTAAAGATTGTGATTCCTATCAAGTTTGAAAATAAAAAAAGAAGCAACCCGGTTAATATTCCTAAAAATAAGGTAATTTTTAAAGAGCTTGTTATTGCCCCCTTGACTTTCCTTAAATCTTCCTTACTTCTAAAAAAGGAAACATATCTTATAACTCCGCTTCTCAAACCTAAGGCTGCAAATATCCCTATAAAACCAGAGATTGCCAAACCAAGGGTTAGTAAACCATAGTCGCTACTTCCTAAGAACCTTGCTACAATAGCTCTGTATATATAAGTTAAGAACTTTGATAGAAATATGCCTATTAAGATAATTAAAGATCCTTTAGCAATATTTTTTATCTCTTTCATAGTAACCTACTTATTTATCGGTGATAGTAAGACTCTATAAAAAGCTTATAAAAAGATTGCTATTAGAAAAAATTAAAAGTTAGTTCTCCATTATAAAAAATAACAAAGACTTATAAACCCTTACTAGAGTGTGTTAATTATTAAGATTGTCAAAGAAAAGGTCATAATTAAGTTTATACTTTTTCTTAAATGCAAGTTAACTGCAGTTTAATTGCAGATTGACTAGAAAATTAATGGAAATTAAGCGTAAATGGAAAAATTTAGGAAATTAGGCATTATTGAGCCTATCTTGAAGTCAATTCAAGAGCACAATTTTGAAGAGCCATCAGAAATACAGGAAAAATCAATTCCTCTAATTCTTGAGGGGAAAGATGTCATAGCTGGAGCTGCAACTGGTTCTGGGAAAACTTTAGTGTTCGCTTCAGTAATAATAAAAACTGCGGAAAGGGGAAAAGGCGTCCAATCTTTAATACTGACACCAACAAGAGAATTAGCAGAGCAAGTTTCTAATGCATTGCAAAGATTCTCAAAGAACAAGCATCTTGAGATAATCGCAGTTTACGGAGGAGTGTCGATTAATCCACAGATAACAAAGCTAAGGACTACAGATGTTGTTGTAGGAACGCCTGGAAGAATCCTCGACCATATCGACAGGAAAACAATAAACTTGAACAATGTAAAGATCTTAGTTCTAGATGAAGCTGACAGGATGCTCGATATGGGGTTCAAAGAAGATGTGGAAAGGATAATAAGGAGATGCCCAACAAAAAGGCAGACTTTGCTTTTTTCAGCTACAATATCAAAAGATGTTTCAAGACTTGCCCAGAGATACATGAATCATCCAGTAGAAGTTTCTGCAGAAGTCTACGTCGATCCTTCGAAATTGTCACAAACTTATTATAATGTAGAAGATAATCAAAAGTTCTCTTTGCTCGTGCATTTTCTAAAGCATGAACATGTAGGGCTAATTATGGTTTTTTGCAATACACAAAGAACTACTGATTTTATCGCAAATAATCTAAAAGCGCTGGGAATTGATGCCTTGGCAATTCATGGAGGATACTCGCAGGACAAAAGGAATAAGACAATGCAAAAATTCAGCTCGCAGCATGTTTCAGTCTTAGTCTGCACAGATATTGCCGCCAGAGGGCTTGACATAAAAGGAGTTTCACATATTTACAATTATGATATTCCTAAGGACAGCACAAACTATATTCATAGGATAGGAAGAACTGCGAGAGCTGGAAAGGAGGGGAAAGTAATCAATATCCTTGCATCAAAGGATCATAGCAATTTCCAGAATGTAATAAACAATAAAGACTTGGACATCATCAAAGGAGCAACTCCTCAAGTAGAAAGAGTTTTTGTCAAATTCAAAGGGGAACAAAGAGGAAGGCATATAGATCACAATCAGCACAGAAACAGTGGTTATCATCCTAACAGATTTGGAAGAAGATTCCACGGTAGAAGATACAATTCTAATTCTAGAAGATACTAAAGACAATGTATTCAATGAGAAAGCTTTAAATACAGAGTGAGATTTGATTTAAAATTCAGAGGTTCTAATATTGTGAGGTTAAGATGTATATTTTAGGTATAGGAAGAACAAAATTTGGAGTTTTGCCAGAATCAATTCCAGAGATGATGTACGAATCTATTTACAAAGCCCTAGATGATGCAAATATGGATGTTAAGGAGTTAGATGCTATATTTGTTTCAAACTTTATTGGAGACTCATCTTACAATCAAGCTCATTTATCATCAATAGCCTCTACATTGCTTCCAGATACAAATTTACCAAGCTTCAGAGTTGAAGCTGCTTGTGCTGGCGGAGGTGTAGCTTTACATCTAGGATTAAATACACTCCATAAATACAAAAATGTGCTTGTTATTGGAGTAGAGAAAATGACTGATTTGGGTAGCATGGAGTCTCTTAGAAGTGTTTGCTCAGCAACAGATTTAGTTTTAGAGCAAAAAGAGGGGCTTGTATTCCCTGCTGCTGGTGCTCTAGTATCCCAACTATATATGAAGAAAAATAATGTAACCCTAAAGGATTTAAATCTAGTAGCTTTAAAGAATCATGAAAACGCAAACCTTAATCCTTACGCCCATTTTTACGGTAAAAAAGTAACAGAAGAGATAATAAACAACTCTCCTATTATCTGTAGTCCTTTAAGGCTTTTCGATTGTAGCCCTAATAGCGATGGTGCTGCTTCTGTAATTATTTCTAATGAAAAAAGGAATAAGAGAGATATAAAAATTGCTGCATCTGAGATGGCAACAGGAAATATACACCTTGCAATTGAGAATGATATAACTAATTTTCCAGCAACAAAGATTGCTGGAGAAAAAGCTTACAAGGCTGCTGGAATAACACCTAAAGAGATTAATTTTGCTGAGATTCACGATGGATTTACAGCTATGGAGATGTCTAGCATGGAGGATTTACAGTTATGTAAACCTGGAAAGGCAAAAGAACTGATAAGAAATGGTATAACTAAACTTAATGGAAAATTACCGATAAATATGGATGGCGGATTAAAGGCTAACGGTCATCCTATTGGAGCTACAGGTATTGCACAAATCTATGAGCTAGTTACCCAATTAAGAGGAGAAGCAAAGAAAAGACAAGTTCCTGGAAACATTGGATTAGCCTATACTTTTGGAGCTTTAGTAGGAAGTGCTTCAGTACATATTTTGAGGGGGTAAAATGTATTATAAATGTGAAAAATGTAATAAGCTATGGTATTATCCTATTAAAAACTGTATTTTCTGTAAAGAAAAAATCAACAGGGTAATACCTAAATCATTTAATGTTAAAGCACTAACAGAAGTAAATTCTCCTTCATTCGGTCATAAAAAAGTTCCTTACTATGTGCTTCTTTTAGAAGATGAATTTGGCAACACACATATTAAGAAAAGCTATAAGAAATATGGGCTAGGAAACGAGTTGGATTATAATAAAAAAGGTAAAATAAGTGTGTCTACAATCAGGTATGATCCTTATGAAGCCATTGAGAGAGCAACAAGACTGTTAGATGGCTTTGATATAAATAATGGGACTAAAATACTTATTAGAATATATTTATTGAATTTCAAATTTTCATTGTTACAGTCTCTTGTAGAATTTTTAGCTGATAATAACACTAATAAAGAAAATATTATAATAACTTACGATGCTGAAGAAGAGAATAGATTACTAACAAAATTTAATATAGATTCTTTAGGTATAAAAACTAGGAAGTTGGGTAAGGAAGATCTTCATGGCACTAATCTAATAATTAATTTAGCGTCTGTTGATAGCAAGAAAGAATTTGATGGTAAAGCTAAAGCCCTCCATCTTTTATTTTCTACTAATAAGAATAACATTAGAAATCAGCATCCTATGTTATTTGCAAGCTTTAATCAAAAAATGCTGGAGGACGCCCTTAAAAAAATAAATCAGGATAAAGAAGTAGATTCTATTACTGGAGAAGAGATAGAAATTATAAAAGACTCCTTAAGGGCTTAATTACATATATAATCCGCCATTAACATTAATTACTTGTCCTGTTATATACGAGGAATCTTCTGATGCTAAGAACAACACAGCATTTGCCGCTTCTTTTGGATCACCAAATCTGCCAAAAGGAATATCTCCAAGCAATTTTCCCTGGATTTCTTTAGTTAACCTCTCTATAAGCCCTGTATTAAAATATCCTAAAGCAACTGCGTTTACATTTATATTAAACTTGGCAAATTCTTTAGCAACACTTTTTGTGAACCCGATCACTCCTGCCTTTGATGCTGCATAATTAGAAGCTCCAATAGAGCCAGTTTGGGCAACAATAGAAGATATATTAATTATCTTTCCGGATTTTTGTTTTTCCATTACTTGTCCGACCGCTTTTGTACAATTATAAACCCCTGTTAGATTAACACTAATTACCTCATCCCAGGATTCCTTAGACATCGAAGTTATCCTTGCATCTTTAATTATTCCAGAATTGTTTATTAATATATCTAGTTTTCCAAATTTCTTAACAACGCTTTTTATCATATTATTAACCTCTTCTGGATTACTTACATCAGCCTTTATTATATCAGACTGCACACCCAAGCTCTTTATATTATCTAAAACACCTTGGGCTCCATCCTTGTCTGAATGATAATTAATTATTACATTAGCCCCCTCTTTAGCAAATTCTAGGGCTATAGCTTTACCAAGCCCTTTAGAGCTTCCAGTAATCAATACTACCTTATCTTTAAATCTCATAGTCTTATTTTATAAATGAAATTTTTTAAATTTTTTGATTATTAAAAGGGTGGAATGAATGCTCTTTATAAATAGTTATTCCTTGTTTTGCTAAGTTAACCATTAGCTTTATAATCTCTTTAGCACCACATACTTCAATCTCTCCATTTCCTAATTTAGATGCTTTAAAAATATTATTTTCTTCAAAATATTTATTTAAGTTATAAACTGCCCTTGTTTTAGCAACTTCTGGATCATGAATTCTAACCGTTACTTGCCTTTTGTTCCCTTCATCATCTATTATTGCTGTATTTACTTTTTCTTTAGCATGGACATTTACAGGAAAATTCGGCATTATATCTTCTACAACATGGGCATGGGTCATACACCAGCGATCTGCACCTATGAATAATAGTTTCCCATTTAATTCCATAATCCTAAAGTAAGGTGTATTTACACCAAAAGTAGTTTTAGCAGTATAATGTTCTTTAACAATTTCTTTTGCATGTTTTCCATATGCTGCAACACTATGTGTTGGATGGGAGCTTCTTAAAACTCCTTGCCTTTTTCTAAAAGTTTCTGATATTTTACCCATTTTGGATGGAGATTCTTTTGGATCAAATAAGGGGTTTTCCTTTAGAAACTCTCTGGAGGAACCACTTATCTGTGATGTAGGCATTGCAATAGTTCCTTCCTTACCAACACTTTCTATTAGAGCATCAATAACTGCATCAACTCCTCCTTCAACATAGCCTAATTTACTTAGGCTAGAGTGCACAAATAGGACATCACCTTCTTTAATCCCAATCTCTTTAAGTGCATTTTTTATATCTTCTTTAGTCACTTTATTAGACGAACTTTTGACTTTATACTCTCTAAATCCACTTCTAATCCTTCTTGCAAAATCCCTTAGGTTCATTTTAATTTCTCCTCTAGAAGCAAGGCATCAATTAGAAACTTTGCTGCCCAACTACAATAATTAAAGGTTTGATAACCACCATAAATTGGGTAAGAGCCTTTAATGCCTCCTCTAATTCCTTTGTTAGTAGAGTTTAGGTCTTGTTTTTTCTTAAGATGGTTATTTATCCTAATAGCTGCATTTTTGTAGTTTTTATCTTTTGTTATTTCAAATAATCTTAGGAAAACTACAGAGGCCTGAGCATCTCCTGTTAAACAAACCCAATTTACAGTTGGATTCCAGTTTTTGTCATATCTCCCTAAGAAAGAGCCATCTTCTCTTTGCTTTTTTAGTAAGGAGTCCATTGTTTTTTTAGCGGCAATAATATATTTTTTTTGCTTTAATAGAATTCCAGATTCTAGTAATCCTTCTGTTGCATAACAAATGGCATGGGTTAAAGGATTCTCTCCCATATAGAAACCATTATTTTTAAACCATCCATTGTCAAGTTGCTGTGTTAGCGCCCAATCTAAGTTATTTTTTGCAGCGTTTAGATGTTTTTCGTCTTTACTTATTTTATAAACTTCTAATAAGGCCCAAGCAGTTCTTGTGTTGTATACATGTGGGATGTTGTTGTAAACATATTTGTTCCAAAATTTAGAAGACCCATGTGCTTTAACAAGCCAGTTGGCAGCTTTGATTGCGGCTTGTTTATATTTCTTAAGTTTGCTTTCTTTATATGCCAAAACTAATCCAAAAATAAC
>DAISWR010000015.1:0-11621 GCA_036826255.1 Nanobdellota archaeon
TGCTTTCCAGACTAAAAAAGCTTAATGGAAGCAATTCAGTCCCTTATCCTTTTATACACAGCAATGAAGGAAAGGGATGTTACTTTAAAGATATAGAAGGAAATACTTTTTTGGATTTTGCAGCACAGATATCTTCTAATCCTTTGGGTTATAATTATCCTAATTTAGTTAATGTTGTTAAAAGATATAAGAATAGATATCCTATTAAGTATGCTGGACAGGATTTTCCTGTTAAAGAGCATTTAGGACTGTTGGAAGAGCTGTTAAAAATAACTCCAAATAGATTGGATGCTGCTTTTTTGGTTAATTCTGGCGCTGAAGCTGTTGAAAATGCTATAAAAATTTCAATAAGAGACAAGAAAGACGTTGAGTTTGGAGTTTGCTTCAGAGGAAGCTTTCATGGACGCACTTTGGGAGCTTTAAGTTTTGTTACCTCAAAACAAATTTATGTTAGAGGATATGGGTTGAAGATACCTAGCAGAGTATTATCCTTTAATGAAAATGCTAAAGACGAGTTAATTAAAATTCTTAATGAAGAAGGATCTGGCAAGATTGGATTTGTTATTATGGAAGCTCTGCAAGGAGAAGGGGGATATAATGTTGCTGATCCTAAGGTAGTCAAAGACATTAGAGAGCTAACAAAGCAATATAATATCCCTTTTATTTGTGATGAGGTACAATGTGGGATGGGCAGGACAGGTGAGTGGTGGGCTATTAATAATTATAATGTTAAGCCAGATGTTATGTCAGCTGCAAAAGCATTGCAGGTTGGTGCTACCATAGCAAATAAAAAAAGATTCCCAAGTGAAGAAGGCGCTATTTCAAGCACATGGGGTGGCGGCCATATAATTGATATGGCTTTAGGCATAGAGATTATTAGAACTATTAAAAAAGATAAATTATTGTTAAGGAATAAAAAAAATGGGAGATATATAAGGAAAAGACTAAAACAAATAGAGGAGGATGTCCCTGTTATTAACGATGTTAGAGGATTAGGATTAATGAATGCTTTTGATTTAGCAACAGCTAGGTTAAGATCTGATGTAGTGATAGAGTGCTTTAAAAACGGATTAATCTTATTGGGCTGTGGTGGGAAGGGAATAAGATTAATACCCCCTTATGTTGTTAGCAAGAATGAGATTGATGAGGCTTTTGATGTAATAAGAAAAAGCGTTGATACCTGCTCTGTTAAAGGATTTAAACATAAAGGCGAGATTTGTAAGTTTATGAGTTGTTAATGAGCTTTTTGTCTTCTAATAAGACTTTCTTGGAGTTTAACAAATCTCTTATGGAGCTTGGTAGATTATTTAGCCTATCTATCAAATTAAATAAAATATTCTTCTGTTAGACTTTTGTTTATATAAGCAGGCTCCATAATCTCTACTTTTGCAGCAAGGATTTATAAATCTTCCCTAGAGATTACATTGTTAAGTAGGCTGAAAATCAAAAGGTTTATATATAATGTAATGCATTTCAATTACTATGGTAATGCAGACTTTACAAATCAGGCTTCCAAAGAAGCTTTTAGACGAGATAGATAAGATTGTAAAGTCTAATTTGTATTCAAACAGGTCTGACGTTATTAGAGACGCTGTTAGAAGGCTCACTGCAAGATATAGCCTATTAGAGCAAGCCAGCACTAGGATAGAAAAAACAGAAAAAGCCCAGGAGCACTATATACATTAAAATGAAAAAAAAGAGGTATGATTATAGTGGTTTAGTATTAGTAACTATAATAGTCTTTTTTATAGGTATTTATCTTTTCCTTGATTCAGCATATATTGGACATGTTATTTATGAAGAAAATTCATATACCTGGGATTTTTCAAATCCAGATTCTTATCTTTATGATAATAATATTAACTTTACATCTAATGAAGTAAAGTTAAGTCAGCTTGTTAATATAACTGAGGTAACTAATACTGTAGAGAGTTATGTAGCTTTAATCTCAGTTATAAATGATAAGTCAAATGTTATTGATAAAGTTTCTTTTATTGATGAAAACAAGACTGAAGTACATAGGCATAAAGTCTTTAATATAACCTTCTCAAGTAATTTGCATGATGGTGATATGATATCATTTTATGCTAAGAAATCAGGATCAAATGTTTTAGTATCTTTATGCGATGAAAACGTAGAATGTGCTGGATCAAATTATGGAAGTGTGGAAATAATTAGCGGGGGGGGCCTCAATTGGTATGCAATAACAATAAATAATCTATCTTCTCCAACAAATATATTTAACCTAGATGCAAACAAGGAGTTTATTCTAGATTATATTAATGCTAGTGATTATGAAACAGAAGTATATAACGAAACAAATTTTTATTATCCTCAAAATGGCTCAACAAAAACAAACGATTTAGAAGTATCTAATTTAGCCTCTTGGAACATATTTTCTTATGAAGAAGAGCTAAACAACCAAGAAATAGAGTATTATTACTCACTAGATTCTGGAATAACATGGAGTTTAATAGAAAATAATAATCTCTCTTATATTTCAACAGTTTCTGGGAAAATAAGATTTAGGTCATTATTATTATCAGATACAACTTTAACGCCTTTACTTGAGCAATTAAGCATAACTTATAAAACCGCCATAGCTTGTATAGAAAATTGGACAGCAAATTATGGAGCATGTGATAATAAAAAACTACTTTATTACATTGATGAAAATAACTGTGGAACAACACAAAATCTTTCTGCTGACAATGGAACTTACATAGATTGCATCTCTGAGCAGGTAGGAGAGCAAAGCTCTTCTGCATCTTCTGGTGGGGGAGGTAGTAGTTCGTCATCATCCTCTAGTCAATCAATAGAAATAAAAGAATGTAAGGAAGATTGGAGTTGTACAGAGTGGTCTCCTTGCGTTGATGGTGTGCAAAATAGAGCATGTAACGACCAAAATAACTGTAATAAAATCAAAACTAAGCCACCAACAAGATTGGATTGTGGGCTTCAGGAAGAAAAGATAGAGCAAAACATGGCAAATGAAACAATAAATATAGAAAAGAACAAAGAAGAACCAGCACAAAGAGGAATAACTGGTCAGGCAATTTATTTATTACAAACAAATGAATCCGCAAAAGTCTTTACATTAATGTTCTTTTTAGTAATTTTTTTAATCTTGCATTTTATTCACAAAAAATTTAAAAAATAAATTATCTTTCTGAAAATTTTAAAAACAAAACATTTTTATATAACAACGCATTTATATTTCTATAAATTTTTAAAGAAAAATTTTGTAGACGTAAAAAAATAAATAAATTTCGAGGTGATATTTAAATGGTTGCAAAAAGGCGAAAGGCTGCGAAATCTTCAAGAAGAAAAAGATAATTTCTAAATTTAAAGGATAATTTCTGATTTTTTTATTTTTTTATTTTAAAAGCTTACTGTTTTGGCTGGATCAATTTCTATACCCTTTTTATTAATAATATCCATAAAAACAGTTTTTTCAATATAATCTGTTCCCCTCATTTTTAATATTTCTAGCGCTCTAATCCTCTCACCCTTTCTTTTAACGTGATAAACTAGTATTATTGAATCAACTTCAAATTCAGCTGCGGCAGAGATAAGGTGTTCTTCTCGAGAAATATCCTGGGATGTTAATATTGCTGTGCATTTCCATTTATTTATTAATTGGAATAATGCCAAAGATGCCTGCTTTCTGCTTAATTCGTTTTCATAAAGCAATGAGAAGGAAGTTACTGAATCAATTACTAATCTTTTTACTTTGTTGGTAGTTATTAAAGTATCTACGATGCCTCCTCCTTCAATTAAAACTTTTTTAACTTGTTCAGGAGTGTATTCTAAAAAAACAAATTTTTTCTCTTTCTCATATTTTAGTAAATCCCAGCCAAAAGATTCTAGTATATAACTATAGACTTTTTCTTTTTTTTCTTCAAAGGTAATGTATATCCCATTCTCTCCTTTTTCTATGCCTTCAACTAAAAACTGTATAGCAAAAATAGTTTTACCGCTTCCAGGCCCTCCAGCTATCAAATTTATAGACCCTTTTTTGAATCCCCCACCAGTTAAATTGTCAAATCCTTTTACGCCAGAAGCAACTCTACTTAATACCATTACCTCTCCTTACATCATCATCTATTAAAGCAAAGGGGATTTCTTCAGGATAAACTTTTACTCCACCTTTCCCTATAGAGATTGGATATATTTCAGTTGAATGATCTTGTCCTCTCATCTTCATAATGCTTAAACATCTTTCATAAGATGCTCCTTTTCTAACTCTAATTAAAAAAATTAGACCATCAAATAAAAAATCTTCGGGTTCAAATCTAATATTTCTAACACCTTCTATTGTCCTCTCTGCAGTAACCATTAATGTAACGCCAGCTGCTTTCATACTAGAAATAAAAGTTAATAAGGCCTTTCTTAATGAGGTTGTGTTATGATCAAATTCATATTGGAATAGTGTTAAAGAGTCTAAAACTACTCTTTTAATTTTGCTTTGTTTTATTATCTTCAAGGGGGTATCTATAGAAACAATGTTCCCCCTCAAAATAGGCTGTTCAACAATATGGAATATGCCTTTTTTCTCTAAAGGCCTTAAGTCCATGCCTAGGCTTAAGGCGTATTCTCTTAAATCATCAGCCTTTATCTCAGAAGTTATAAATAATCCAGGCTCTCCCATTAAAGCACCTTGGTAAATAAACTGCAGGGCTAATATTGTTTTACCTGTTCCTGGAGATCCTTGAAGAAGAATGGAAGAATTTTCCTTTAGACCTCCTTTAAAAAGTTCGTCTAGACCTTCTACGCCTGTTTTAATCATTGTTGCCATTTTTATAATAATTAATTTAAGACTGATATATAAACGTTTTGTTAAATCAAATTATAAAAAATGAATAAAAACCTTTAAATACGGCTAAGAAAGTTGAATATGTGGTTTAAAAAATCAAGTATAATAAAAGGGGGAAAAAATATGGCAAATGATTTTTCTTTATTAACATCTTTAATTGGAGCACTAGCCGGATTATTTTTTTTAATTGTCATTGGTCTGTATGTTTATACTGCTTTGGCATTTATGACTATTGCAAAAAAATTAAGGTATGATAAACCATGGCTTGCATGGATACCAGTAGCAAATTTATTTTTAATACCAATATTAGCGAAAAAGAACTGGGCTTGGGGATTTATTTTCTTGGTTCCAATAGTAAATATAGTATTTTTCTTCATATGGATGTGGAATATTTATGAACAAAGAAAATATCCTGGTTGGTTAAGTTTGGTGCCTCTTTTAGGCTTCATTCCTTTCATAGGGATTTTTGTAAGTTTGGCTAACCTAATAATACTTGGCTTTGTTGCTTGGAAAGAAATATAACTAAAGATGGTTGAAAAACAACATAGAAAAGCCCCATATAGATTATTGTTAATTGGGGGTATAATTTCTGCAATACTAAACATATTTGGTTTAATCAGTGCTGTTGTAACAAGACAATTAATTCCTTCATTGCAACAGCAATTTGCTGGAGCTTCAGCTACTCAGTTAGAAGCAATTGCCGCAGAAACTGGATTGGCAGTAAATAATTTAGTGCAACTTATGGCTATTCCAGATTCTTTTTTCATAAAATTGATGATAGTATCTGTTTTAGGAATAATCCTAAGTATAGCATTAATAGTGCTTTCAAGAAAATTAAAAGAAAAACTGCAAAAAAACTATGCTCTTTCATCTTTGATAATTTCTATCTTGTTGCTGCTAGGCTATGGATTTATTGGAGCTATATTTGGTTTAATCGGTTCTATAATAGCTTTAGTGAAGTGTAAGAAATAAGTTGATTAAACTGCGATATTGTTCTTAATTTCTCTTTTGAAGTCTCTAAGCCTTTGGCCAGTTACTCTCTTAAAAACCGGGTATAAATAATGGTCAGAATAACCAAGCTCATCTAAAATTTCCTTAGTCTTTTTTCTTTGTAACAATAATTCTTTTACTCTTTCAATTATTTTGATTTCTGATTCAGCAACACAGTGCTTTCTAAATGCCCTTACTGTTTGACCTGTATATTTTTGAAAAATATGTGTTAATCCTACTAAAGACTTATACCCAACTTCATTTAAAAAATCCTTTACCATCTCACCTTTTGACAAGTGTTCTTTTATCTTCTCAATTTTTTCCATAATTAGCATACTCCTCTTGCTATGCCTGACGTTGTGGATGTTGTCGAATTTGTCCTTTTGTGAAGAGAGGTATAATCCACCCTCCTTTATATTCTTCCAGTCCCTATAAATTAGATTATAAATCTTCAAGGAATCTGCAGACCCATAAGTTAATCCTTTACAATAATCCATCTTACGTTTAACACCAGCATGTTTTTTTAATATAAGGTTTAATTCTGATAAAAATTGTTTATTTCCATTAAATCTACCCATCATAAGGCAGGTAGGGCCCTTTCTATTAACTACATTTGCCTTAGCATCAAAAAAACCTCTAATAAAATGGTATAAGTTTTCTTTTTCTATATCTCTTGGAAATCTTCTTTCTTTTTTACCATCACCAAGGCCTTTTTTCTCAAGTACAGAACGTAAATTTTGGTTCATTAGCTGGAACCAGTAAGAACTTTTATCCCTTGGATCAGATGTAATAGCATGTTGGCTTCCTAATTCATTTCTTATCAATTCAACTAAATCTCTTTTTCTTGATCTAATTATAATTCCATTACTATGCCTGGCGTGGGGGATGTAACAAGAAAGGAGGGCTCCAAATACATAGGAGCTTCTTTTGGAGTCTATATCAAAATAATGTTCGTTTACGTATTTTGCTATTCTACCTTTTACCATTTTAATCAATAAATCCTCAGAAATCACTGAGGTATAACACCTCATAGTTTTTGACATTAATGACTCTTTATAAAGTTTACTTTTTTAGACTTGCTAGTATCTTATCCAACTTAATTTTTTCTTCTTCTCCAGTCTCCATATTTCTTATGGTAACTTCATTATTCTGTAGATCTTTCTTGCCAACAATAATAACTTTTTTTATACCTAAAGCATTGCAGTATCTTAGATTACTGCTAATCCCCCTGTCATTATAGTCCATATCGACTTTAACATTATTTTTCCTCAATTCATCAGTAATCTTTAAACTTTCATCTATAGCTTTTATTGGAATTATATAAACCTCAACTAAACTTTTTTTTACTTTTTCCTTCCTTAGTCTCATAGCATCTGCAATAACGTCTAATCCAAAGCTAACACCTAGAGCTGGGTAATTCTCTTTGTCTAAGAACTTTCCAATTATCTCATCATATCTTCCGCCAGCAGCCAGTGAACTGCTTACATCTCCTTTTTTTAAATAAACTTCATAGATTGTGCCTGTGTAATAGCTCAAGCCCCTTGCCAAACTAGGCGTTAAGATAACATTATTATCATCAATGAACCTTAAGACCTCTTCAATTTCCTTCAAGCCTTCATTATCCTTTAACTTATCCCTAAGTCCATCAATAATCTCTTTATTTTTATTAGAGCTCACGTAAACTTCTTTTAACAATTTTTTAATCTTTAAATCATCTAAGTTTTTCTGCTTTAACTCTTCTATAATCTCTTTATTTTTCAGCTTCTCAATCTTATCTATTGTCAGCATAATATCCTGTCTTTTTTCTTTGGGAATCCCAACATAATCCAGTATCCCATCCAGTATCTTCCTGTTGTTTATTTTTATTACAATATCTAATCTCAATTCAGCAAAAACTTCCTGAATTAATTTAATAATCTCAGATTCAAACATAAGAGACTTTGCGCCAACAATATCAGCATCACCCTGCCAGAATTCCCTGTATCTTCCTAGCTTGATTGGGCCATCTCTGAATACTCTGCCAATCTGGTAAGCTTTAAAAGGCATGTTTAGATTGGGATTCATGCCAATAAATCTTGCAAGAGGAACAGTTAAGTCAAATCTTAAAGCTAATTCCCTGTTTCCTTGATCCTTAAGCTTAAAAACCTCCTTAAGTATTTCCTCTCCGCCGCCATACTTCGTCTTTAGAGTTTCTAATCTTTCCAGTATAGGAGTTTCTATAGGATTAAAACCGTATTTTTCAAAAATAGTTTTCAAAGTATCTAAAATATCCTGCCTCAATATCTTCTCTTCTACATTAAAATCCCTTGTACCTTTAGCTCTTTCTAGTTTCATTTTTGCCTCAAAAATAAAAGTGCGGTATAGGAGAATCGAACTCCTGCCTCAAGCTCCACAGGCTTGCGTTCTACCACTGAACAAATACCGCCATTACGATAACTATAATCTGAAGAGTTACAACTATTAAAATCTATAGAATTCTCAGTGATGAATAAAATCAACTCTTACCATAAATATTAAAGAAAATCGTGTGTTTATAAACTTTCTTGTTCTTTTCCAGTTTTAATCCATTCTCTTATAAAATTAACAAAATTATGTGTTTTTGTATTGTAAGATTTCAAAGTTTCATAGTCTATCTCTAAGAAAGTATATTTTTCATCAACAACTATCATAGCTACATTTTTTCTATACTCTCCTTGCTTATTATAATTAGATCTTTTTATCTTTCTTAAAAGATGGAAAAATTCCAGATATTGTTTTATTACAGTTTTTTTCTTAAAAACCTTATAAAGCAGATCTGCTCTTTCTTGAGGGGTGGAAGGGATTGCCTTGATCTTTTTTTTCTTTTTTTGGTATTCTAAGCCTTCAATTATTATAAGGTCGCAAGCTTCTAATAATCTTAAGAGCGTGTTCCTTATTACATCAACTGTTTTTGTATACTTTAAACTTACATAGATTAAGTGGTCTACTCTCTTTAAAGCCTCCTTAACAGCATCATCTATGTCATTCATAATCTTCTTCCTATTAGCCTGTTTGCTTTCTCAATAAAAGGTTTTGATTTGTATATTAAATCTTTAATTCTAACCAAGCTTAATGTCTTTAATCTAAAGTTATCTGAGCAAATAACAAAGTCGTTTTTTCTTCTAAATTCAACAGCACTTTTACTATGTTCATCTAATATTTCTTTTAGGTCCTTTAAAACCAAGAAACCTTCCCTGCTTAAGTCGTACTTATCTAAGCATGCCTCCCTAAACATATGCATTTTATCATTAAAAGAATTAGTAAAACCTGGTATTCTTTTGAATGTTCTTTCATAAATTAATATAGCTTCAACGCTTTTCATTAAAGCGTTGTATAAGTTTTGGGCTATTGTAATAAGTAACTTAGGATCATCTAGCATAGGATAAGTCATATAAGCCAAGTGATCTGCCGTATTTAGCAACTGTAATGACTCCTTCATTAAAATTTGATATTCTTCCATAGATATACTATAATACAGATTCTTAATAAACTTTTTTGTTATTAGAAAGTGGATTATTCCCTAAAGCTTAAAATAGCCTTGGCGATATCGCCATCACTGTCCTCTAAAGCCTTTAAAGCGTCCTCTTTATTACATCCAGTCTGCTCAACCACAGCATTAACATCCTCCTCTTTAATATTGCTTAAACCTCTTTCTTCTATCTCGCCAACAACCTGGATGCTATCTTGCCCCATCATGTTAATCTTCATAACCTGCGGATTTCTAATAATTAGCTCTTTATCTTTGCATTTTATTAGAACTTCAGAAGCTTCTATCTCTTCTTGCCTCATACCAAGCTTCTTCATCATGCTCTTCATTTGTTTAGGATCAATGTTAGGTATCATCTTATTAATAGAAAGTATGTAATAAAATTTCTAAAACAATAACAGTAACGATTAAAAAAACAACGAATTTAGGGCTCATTACTATCTTACTATGATAATCATCAAAATATCTTACTAAACCACCCATGCCAGAAGGCATCTGTATCTTATCTGCCATATCAGTAAAAAAGGTTAATAATTTAAAAACCTTTCCCTTTAGTTTACTATGCTAAACCAGGTAATTAAGGATATTAAGAATAAAAAGGAATTAAGAAATCTGGATGATGAGTTTATAAAAGAAAAATTAGATGTTTATTTGCAGAAGAATCATCTAGATTTAGACAAGGAATTTAAGCAGCTTAAAAGATCTTCCAGTTATAAATTAATGTTAAAGGCAATAAGAAAAGATTTAAGAGAGGTTTATGGTGCTTTTATTAAGGGAAAACCTTCTTTAAAGAAATTAGTAGAGGCTTTGAAAAAGAAAAACTTAAATAAGACTTTGGAAGAGCATAATGAAATTTTAAGAACGCACCAATCAACAAGGGAAAGATTGCAATTTTACGATGATATATACTCAAAAATATTTAAAGAGGTTAAACCAAAGTCTATATTAGATTTAGCTGCTGGATTAAATCCAATCTCATTTCCATATATGAATTTAAAGGGTATTTATTATATAGCAACTGAATTAACAAAAGAAGATTGCCGGTTTTTAAAAGAATATTTTTCTCTGATAAAGATTAAACATAAAGTTATACAGCTAGATCTGCTAAAGGACTATAAGAGACTAATAAATATTAAAGCTGATCTGTGTTTTCTGCTAAAAACTCTTGATTCCTTGGAAAAGACAAGAAGAAATATTTCAAAAGATATATTAAAGAGCATAAATGCCAAATACATAGTAGTTTCTTTTTCAATTAAGTCTTTATCTGGTAAAAAGCCGATAAAGGAAAGAGGATGGTTTTACAGAATATTAAGAGAGCTGAACTTGGATTATGCAACCTTCAGTACAGAAAATGAGTTATTTTTTATAATTAAAAAGATGTAAGAAACAAATAAGCCGCCTTTTGTTAAGCTTCTCTAAGAGAAAAGCTTTGTTAACATTCTACTTAGCGTTTTTTAAAACTTGCACCGGTCAGGCCTTTTTTTTCATCCTTTCCTATCAAAACATCAGGTTGTTATCTAATTTTTCTCGCGAAAAACCTCTTAACCATCATCTTATTAACAGGTGGTTTTGTTTCTCTAAGGGAGCTTCCTTCTCAGGAACTCTTTTCAGAGTGGCCCTTCAACCATAAAGGCTGATTAAGATTTTACTCTTTGGTGGGCGGACTTTCCTCAGTATAAACTCTTGGAGTTTACACCGTTAGTTAACTATGTTTCTTACACCTAAAATAAGGAAAAACTAGCGGTTTATAAAAGTATCTAACTAAATTAAAAGGATTATGCTTTTCCATAAATCAGTCTTTGTAAAAATAATATAACCCAAAATGTTCCGGTAATTGCAGTAATAGTCATTGAAAAATATAATTTAAATGTTAAAAAGGCAATAGCGATTGCATATAATCCAACAAAGGTTAATAAAGAAGTTTGTAAAGTTATGAAGCCTTTTTTCTTTTTAAAGCCATGATAGACCTGTGGTATTAAGGCATAACTAAATAATATATTGCTTATTGAAATCACTATATCTTGCCAGAGCATAATTTTATTAGAAGGCTTTTGATTTATAAAAGTATCTGGACAAAGTTTTAATTATGCATTCCTATTTTTACTTTCCTAGCTTTTTCTTATAGATTTCGTAAATATAAAAAAGAAATCGTGCATAAATTAATAGATCTTTGAGTGAGTTATTAGTAATCACAGGCTGAACACCTCGTTACCTTGATGCTTACACCTTGATTCTATCAATCTCCTGTTTTAGGAGTACTCAATATGTGTCTCTTTTTGAGAATGGCTTCGTCCTTAGATGCTTTCAGGA
>DAISWR010000016.1:0-8616 GCA_036826255.1 Nanobdellota archaeon
AAGAAACCATCATAATTTTTGGAGCGCATTTCGATGACGAAGTATTAGCTAGTGGTGGGACTATAAAAAAATATTCTCAAGAGGGTAAAAAAATAATCTCAGTAATATTCCATATTGGCGGAGCTAGTATTCCTTGGCTAAAAGAAAGATTAGTAATAAAAGAAAGGCTGAAAGAAACAGAAAAGGTCCATAAAATGCTGGGCATATCAGAAACTGTCTGCTTAGGAATACAAGAATTAAAAAGAAAGGAGGAGGCCGAAAAAAAAGATGTGGTAGAAAGGGTAAAAACTTTGATAAAAGAGCATAAACCGAGCAAGATATTCTGCCACTCAAGATTTGATATTCACCAGGACCATAGATTTGTCAATGCCATAGTTCTAAAAGCAGTTAAAGAGTTAGATTACAAGGGAGATGTCTACACATTCGATATATGGAATCCAGCCAATATATTTGATATAATAAAGAAACAGAGGCCGAAATTATGTGTTGATATATCAAAAACATTCGAAACAAAACTAAAAGCAATAGAAGCTTACAAAAGCCAGAAGCTTTATACATATCAACTGCTGCCAGCCGTTCATTTTAATGCAAGAAAGGCTGCAACTAAGATAAACGCAAAATTTGCAGAATGTTTTGAAAAGATAAGATGAAGATATTAGTTTTAGTAACTGGGATAGGTTATGGGCATACCATTAGGGAGTATACTTTAATAAAAGAGATTCTTAAAAAATATCCAAGGACCCAAGTAAAAGTAATAACTTACGGTACTTCATGGCCATTCTTTAAAAACAAGTATCCAACAATAAAAATCAGGGGTGCTAAACTGCCAGATTATGAGTTTAATTACAAGATAAGATCTATTCTTAAAGCAAATTTATTTTATCCGCTTAAGCATATAATAAATATAATTAAGGTTAAAAAAGCAATAAGAGAATTTAGGCCAGATCTAGTAATAACAGATTTTGAGCCTTCTGGGATTATAGCTTCTAGGAAAACAAATACTAAATTTATTACTATATTCAACTTTAATCCCAATATTCTACAACAATATGCTAAAGAAAATAAGATTAATTACTCCATAAAGCTGCAGGCATCTTATGTTGATCATTACTACAGGTTAAGTAAAAAGGTGGTAATACCAACTTTATTTGGTCCTCATAAAAATGTTAATCGCTTTGTATATACTAATCCTATAGCAAGGCAGTCTCCTAAAGAGTTTGATGAGAAGAGATTAATGAAAAAACTAGGGCTGAAGAGAAGGCCTATTTTAATTGCAATAGGAGGCTCTAATTTTGGTATAGACTTAGTGGAAAAGATGCTAAACATCCTGCCTCAGTTTAAAGAAGAGTTCATTATATTTGGTTATCCTTATAGCAAAGAAAAGATAAGCAAGAACATTACAACATTTACATTCAAACCAAATTTCCTGGAATATCTAATGGTGTGCAAAGGGATTATAACCCTGGCAGGGCATAATACATTATCAGAATTGCTTGTTTATAAAAAACCTTCTTTGATATTTCCAGTTAAGAATCATATTGAACAGATGTTAAATGCTTATGAGATTAAAAAAAGAAAGTATGGGATTGTTAAAAATCTTAATTCATTAAATTCAGATATGCTAAAAAAGAGTATGCAGGATTTCATAAAAGCCATACCAGTTTTGCAGAAAAAACTTGATAAACTAAATGTAAACGGAACTGGGGCAAAGGAAATAGTTAGTATTATAGATAAGTTCAAATAATTTCCATAGCAGCTTTAGCGTATTTTGTTACATCATTAAAACTTCTTATTTTGGTTAACTTTCTAACAATATAAGACGGTCTAAAATAAAACTCTCTATTAGCTTTTTTGCATAATTCCATTTGTCTCTTTAATGGGAATTCTTTTCTGTCTAAAGCTCCGCCACTAATACCACTAATAGTATTGCCTACTATATTTATATCAGTCTCTTTCATATACCATTCTCTATCATCTAGACAGTTGTGTTCAATTGCCCAATGGTATATTTCTGTATTAGGGTAAGCAATAGTAACTCCAAAAGAAGCATAATCTAAACTAATTTTTTTTGCTAACTCTATTGTTTTTAGAGCATCTTCTTCTTTTTCTCCTGGATTTCCTATCATAAAATATCCAACAGTTTCAATGCCCACCTTCCTGCATAAATCTGTTGCGGTATATGCCTGTTCTACTTTTGTTCCCTTTTTCATCAGATTCAAAACATGTTGAGAGCCAGATTCTATTCCAAAGGCTACCATATAACATCCTGCCCCTTTCATTGCTTTAAGTAAAGGCTCATCAACCATGCTCACTCTAGTATTGCAAGTCCAATTTACTTTTAGATTTCTGGCCTTTAATTCCTTACAAATATCATAAACCCACTCCTTATTGTTAGTAAACGTGCTGTCCTTAAAAATAAAATCTCTTGTACCAAATTTCTTGAGGTTTTGCTCCATCTCATCAACTATATTTTTAGGTGACCTATGTCTAAATTTTCTTCCCATTGTAGCAAATTGATCGCAAAAAGTGCACCTAAAAACACACCCTCTCGTGCCCATTATAGTAGAGACTGGAAGTGTCTTAGTATAATATCCTACATATTTATCCAGTTTTACTAAGCTTAAATCTGGAAATGGTAGCTCATCTAAATTTTGGATAGGTACATTCGGATTTGTTTTTATATAATCTCCTTGCCTATAAATCAATCCGCTTACCCTTGACAGGTCTTCTTCATTTTTTGCATTATAAAGATCATAAAAAGCATTTTCAGCTTCTCCGTACACCAAGTAGTCTATATTCTTTGTGTATTTAAACAGCTCTTCCTTAGTGGAAGCTACATGAGAGCCGCCAAAAACGATTTTAATAGCATTATTTTTTTGCTTAATTTCTGATGCTATCTTTAAAGCATTTAATATCTGGCATGACATAATGCTAAAACAGACAAGTTTAGGATTTTCACTGGTAATGCTCTTGACAATCTCCTTAAGGTTTCCACCCTCAACAACAGAATCTATAAATTTTATAGATAGTCCCATTTTCTTAGCATAAGTAGCTACATATAGAAGTCCAAGAGGAGGATAGGTAAAACTTTCGGTTGTACCAAATTTTATCGGGGGGTATATAAAAACCACATCACTTGCCATTGCACTCACCACATATGATATAACCCATACTACTCAATCCTTTTTTTGCGTTTAATAACTAAGAATATTAATTAAGGCATCTTTCTCACATATAAACCTTTTGCTTGATTAAGCTGTAATAAACATTACTTAAAAGTGAGAATTCAATATATTCAGAGCTAACCCATAGATAACTTTAAATAAGTAAAATCTTTATAAAAGATATGGATAAAAAAGAGTTGGAGATTATTATATCCGCAATATTTCTAGTTGTATTTATGGCTTTTTTCTTTAATTCAGGAGCATCTTCATTTATAACAGGAAGGGCTTCTATAACAGGAAGGGCAACTTATGATTCAATTCCTGCTGATCTAAAGATAGCAATAAACAATAACGATTACAGCACGGATAGATATAATGTTATTTTAAATCTGCATGCTTCAAATGTATTAGAATGCAGATACAGAAATTCTGAAGTTGAATATTGGTCTTCTTGGAGGTCATATGAACCAAAAAGATCATGGAATTTATATCCTGGATTAGGTCTAAAAGATGTTTATTTCCAGTGTAGAAATCAAGTCGGAGAATCTAGCGTTGTTTCTGATAGTATTGTAGTTGTTAGTTAGAACGGACCTGATGGGATTTGAACCCACGACCTACACCTTAGGAGAGTGTCGCTCTAATCCAAGCTGAGCTACAGGTCCATAAGAAATTTATTAAAGTAATTACTATTTAAATTATGGCAGGGTCATTACTATCTTGCCACTTTTTATAACTTTAACATTCCCGCTTTCGCTTAGCACTATAGCAAGAGTGTTTGTCTTTGATGTTAAGCTAATGCAACTCCTATGTTTAGTGCCTAATCCAGGCAAATCAATATCTTTTGTATCTATATCAATGTAAGTTCCAGCACTTTTAATAACACCTTTTTTATCAATTATAAAAACACCATCAAGTTGTGCAAATTCCTTTACAGTCTCCTTTACGCTAGAATCTGTTATATATCTAACACTACCCTCATAACCGCCAAAGGGATTTATAATTAATTGCTTTAGATGATCTTTTATTTCATCATAATCCCCAATTATGAAAGCTGTGCCTATTTTCCTGCCTTCTCTTCCATCTATTAATTCCATGCATATGTTGAGAGTTACCTCAAGAATATCAGGATTTATATCATCAACTAGCTTCATTTGGCTTATGTCAAAAAATAACTTGTCAACATCAAAGACAAATAATAGCCCTTTGTAAGCGCTAAAGAGGTTCTCATTAATAACGCATACAACCTTCTCTTTGTTATTTATATACTTCCTTGAGATTGCGCCAGCAAGCAATCTTTTGATTGGAAGAACAGAACCGCCATTCGGCTTTGCTATAGTTTGCTTATACTCTGCCTTGCTGTAAACTCCCTTTCTAACCTCTCTAAAAACAATTACCTTTGCCTCCACCTTATCACTGTTAGTATCTTCAATCTCCAGTTTAGAATTCTTTTCTATAGAAACAATGCAGTTTGCACTAATATCCTTAGCTATCTTAGTAGCTGCCACACCAATACTCTTTTCTATGCCTTTCATATGCTTATGCTAACATGTTTTTTGTTTTTAAAACTATTTAATAGATCATTAGCTAATTGACTCTTCTTATGAACTCTAATCTCTCCTTTTTTTCCTATTGTGGCACTAAATAGATACTTCTCGTCAACAGAAATATCAGCCATGCTTCCACTATACTCTTTATTAACATAAAAACTCAAAAAAGCATGCTTCTCTTCAATATCATATCTTATTTCTTTTTTATTCTTTTTTATCTCTCCTATTTCTTCAACATCAATACTAATTCCTAGATTTTGCTCTATCTTATTGATCATCTCTCCACCCTTGCCAATAATCTTTGCGATATCTTGCTTAGGAACTCTAATAGTAGCTTTATTTCCTCCCTTAACTTCTACACTGCACTCATTGCAGTATTTTAAAATCTGCCTTTCAATTTCTTTAGCAGCTAGTTTTTCAGTTGGTGTTATCTCATCTTCTTTTGTTACTGGTATTACAACAGTCTCTTCACCATAACTATATATCTCATATTCTAATTTATCACTTTCAAAGTCTCTGACTTCAACAACAGGCCTTGCTAAATCAGCTTCCATCATGCCGCTTGGAACTTTGATAACCATCTTCAAGACTAAAACTTTATGTATCTTACCAAATTTAACAAAGATCACAGTATCAACTACTTGGGGGATTACTCCTAATTCTGCTCTGCCTAAGAATCTCTGTATAGCATCAATAGGGTTAGCAGCATGAACAACTCCTGCCAATCCTATTCCAGCTAATCTTAAGTCCTCAAATAATTTAAAGTCCTTAGTATTCCTCATTTCATCAAATAAAGTATAGTCAGGTCTTGTCAAAAGCAGGACATCGTGTATTTCTTGACTATCCGCATGGCTTATCGAATACTGTGTTATGTTATCTCCTAAATCTAGATCCCTTGGAGCCTCAACCGTCTTTACTATTTTGTCTTGTGAAGCATAATAGTCAATTAAGGCCTGAGCAAAAGTTGATTTACCTGCCCCAGGACTTCCAGCGATTAAGATTCCTTCAGCTTGTTTGCTAACTCTGTTTAGTAATTTTGGACTTAGGTTATAATCATCTAAGTTTAATCTTCTAACAGGCCTTACTGCTGTTATCTCCCATCCATCTGAAAAAGGTGGTTGTGTTACAACAATCCTAAACTTCCCTAACTGCACTATAGTGCTTCCCTCTCTTTCTATTTCTATAAAGCTGTCTCTTCTAATCTTTGCATTCTCAATTATCTCCCTGCTTAATTCTCTTATTTCAGCATGAGTTAATTTTTTATCTCTTAAAGCTATAAATTTCCATTCTCCAGGAATACCTTTTTTAGCATAAGGCAGAACATTTTCTTTAAGATGAACGCTCATTGTTGTGCTGTCAAAAAAATTCTCTAATAGCAATTTCTTTTTAGCAATGTCTTCCTGCTCAACAAAAATAACTTTAAGCCCTTTAGCCTCTCCTACTTTAAACTGAACCCTGTCAGCTGTGATTAAAGTAGCTCCTTCTTCCCAAGCTAATTCTCTTATTAAAGAGTCTATCTCGCCTAAAGAGGCATATTTAATTTCAACAGCTCTTGGTCTTTTTCCGCTGTATCTAATCTCGAATAATCCTTTTTTGCTTAATTCCTTTAATCTTTTTAGCTCGTCTAAGCCCAAGTATCCTATAGATTTTCCTTGGTTAGCCTGATGCTCCAACTCGGCTAAAACAGCTTCATGGATTACTACTTCATTTACCTTTAATTCGTTCTTTTCTATTTTTTTAGAGACTATGCTCTCTATTATTACAGACGTATCTGGTACTAATTTTTCTATGTTTTCCATTTTCGTAAACTTTTTAAACTCCTATTTTCTGATAGTTTTAGAACTAAGTCAGAATAGTTGTCAAGAACTTCTGATTTAGTTCAATATTGAGGTGCTTTTAAATCTTTCTAAATCAGGTTCTGTAACCCCAAATGGTTATCTTTAAATATAATAAAATACCCTAAAATTCAGGGTGATATTAAATATGAATAGATTAACAATTATAGCAATACTCCTTATAGCCTTGGTCTTAATAGCAGGCTGTGCAAAAACAGCACCAGCTGGAGATGAAGGCAAAGGATCTAGAGATGTGAATACTGCAGCAGAAGATCCTGCATTAGAGGAAGATGTTGATACTTCAGAATTAGATGATCTAGACCTTGATGAATCTTTGTTTTAATTTTTTTATATATTAATTTATCTCAGCCATAAACCAGTTTTCTTGCAACAGCCTCATTTTTCTTTGCTTTTGCTTGGTGTTTCTTTAAGAATTCTAACAGCCATTCCAGACAAATTTCTTTTAACTCTCCGGATAAAAGCTTTCCAGATTTGTAATCATGATATATTCCTTCGACGAATTTAGTTTTTGGATGATGAAACAGCAGGATTTCATATGCCCTGTCCCTTTCTGGAATGCCTCCTAATTTTCTGTGCTCTTCCAGGCTATCCCTGCCGCCTGAAAATGCTTTTTTTAGCTTCTTCTTAACCTCCTCTAAGTCATCGCTCAAGAAAATAGCTGTATCAGGATTTGATGAGCTCATCTTTGCACCTTCTTTTAATCCACCCTGATGCCTAAAGTAAAGAAAACTTGGAACTTCAAAATCATAAGGCAGTCTTTTAGCTATATCCCTGCATAGTTTTGCATGAGGGTCCTGATCCAGGCCAATTCCAGTAATGCTAGGCATCTTGCCTTCATAAGCTTTTAATTGGGTATGTAAAATATCAGCATACTGCAATAGATTAGCTGCTAACTTGCCAACATCTAAATGCCCGTAAACTGCCTTGAACATGTTCTCTGTTATTTTTTTGGATATTTCTAAAGTCAAAGTGTAGTATTCTGGTTCTTTCCTGCTTTGGACATAGACGTCTTTCTTGCTTAATCCCAAAGCCAGTACATGAGATAGATTATCAACAGCCAATTCTTTAGCTTCATCCATAGACTTAATCTTCGGCCTGCTTGTATAGCCGTCAATGTCTGCAATAGAAAAATAGTTTTTGGCATTTAAAGACTTGAAGAACTTAAAGATATCAACATCTAATTTATGGCCTAAATGAAACTTTCCGCTTGTTGCTATCCCTGTCATATTAATAAACGGCTTTTTATCCACTATTCTAGCAAGGACTTTATCAAAATCTCTATGAGCTATGACCAAGCCTCTATCAAACAGGTAATTATTTAATTTCTTACTATACTCCTCTGGAAACCTGCTTAAACCGAATTTGTCAAACACATGTTCGTACTTTTCTAAACTTTCGCTTCCCCAAGGATCAATCATCATATTGAGAAGGCTATCCTAATTATTTAAACTTTTACTTTCTTTTAAACTTAGCAAATCTAACAATATACTTCTTCAGTAAATAAGTTTTTTGTGTAATCTTTTCTATCACAACAAGCAGTACAAATAATACAACAATATATCCTAATAGTAAATAAAGGTCTGTTGTTAAACTGCCTAATCCAACCTTGAATATAATAACTTTCTTTAATATGCCTTCTGAAAGAATAAATGGATTAAATTGGAATATCTGCCTTAATGTAGCTGGAATGCTCTCTATAGGCAGGATTGTGTTTGAGAATATCAAAAAGATGCTGCCAACTGCTATTGCTCCTAACATGGCTGTTTCTTCTGAATTGAAGATATAGCCTATTATCATCCCTATAAAGATAAAGATTGTAGCAATAAGTAATAATAAGAAAGAGGCGTTTGCCAATGTGGTTATAACATCTCTCTGGAAAAATACTCCAATAACAATAAACAAGATAGCTAATTGTATAGCAACAATCAATATATTTGTCAGAAATGTACCAAATATGAATGTTAAGCTTGATGTAGGCGTTATATAATTCCTAAAGAAGGCTTTGCTCAATTTTTCTTTTATTACAACTGTAGATGCTAACAATATACT
>DAISWR010000016.1:8716-11620 GCA_036826255.1 Nanobdellota archaeon
TATCTATTTCATTTTCTATTGTTGACATATTAGTTATATTTGAGCTTAAATTTAATGAGGTTAGATCATCTTTAATCGTGCTTAGCTTCATTTCAGCATCAGCGCTATCAGAAGTTAAATTTTTTAATACACTCTTTTTTTCACCCAAAACATTTCTTGCTTGGTCAAGATTATCCACTAAAACTTTAGTTAGTTCTTGGCTGATTTGCTCTGATTTAACACTAACTTTTTCTCCAATGGCATCTATAATGACCCAGATTAAGTTTATTCTAGATTGGTCAACGTAAAAAGCTATCTCACCTTCAGCATTAACATTTAAATCTTTAGGGAAAACAATGCAAACATGATTTTCTGCTTGTTTAACGCTATTAATGCATATTTCTTGATTATCGATCTTATTAACTTTAAATTGCTGGTCTGATAACAAACCAACTAATTCATTGCTCAGTTTGCTGTATGAATCAGAATATGTGGCTATTTTAATATCATATATGTTTGCTGTGTTAAAAGCTGATCCAACTAAGAGCATTAAAACCAAAGGGCCTAAAACAATAACAGCAGCGCTTATTTTGCTTCTCATTAATACCTTAAAGTTCTTTTTAACGATCTCAAGTATCTTTCTCATTTTTTAGCTACCAAACTTTCAAATACCTCATTTAAAGATGGTTTCCTTAAGTCAACATCAACCAATTCTTCTCCACATCTAACAACAACAGATAATAGTCTCTTAAGAACATGCTCTGCTTTTGGCGTGAATATTATTATTTTATGTCCTTTATGCTGTACATGCGAAATGCTTTTATCCCCCCTTAAGCCCTTTAAAATCAAGTCATATCTTCCTGGGCTAGTCTTAAGATGTATTTCTTGGTTTTTTGAGTACATTGCTTTTAATTGATCAGGAGTCCCCATTTCAAGTATTTTCCCTTGGTGCAATATAGCAATCTCGTCACACAAAACCTCAGCTTCAAATAAGAGATGGGAAGTTAATATTACTGTAGTGCCATTTTCATTAATTCTTTTAATTAAGTTAGCAATTTCTTTTCTCAAAACCGGATCTAAATCTTGTGTTGGCTCATCCATGATTAAAACTTTTGGATTATTAATCAAAGAACAGGCAATATCTAATCTTCTCTGCATTCCAGAGCTTAAATTCTCAGCTAATGTATCTTTTGAATCTTCTAATTCAACAAATTTTAATAATTTACTAATACTCGCTTTAATATTTTCTTTGCTAATACCATACAAAGTTCCAAAAAATTCTAGATTTTCCACAATATTTAGTTTTGGGTAAAAACAGTTATCTTGTGAGGCAAATCCAAACCTCTCTCTGATAGCCCCCATATTTTTATTAATCTCTTTCCCTTCAAAAAGAATTGTTCCGCTTTCAGGCTTAACAAACCCTATCAAAGACTTTAGCAGAGTTGTTTTTCCGCTTCCGCTTTCTCCAATTATACCAAATATCTTATTTTGCGGAATATCTAAATCAACATCATTAAGAACTACGTTTTTACCAAAAATCTTTGTAAGTTTCTTTACCTCTATTAAAGGTGTCTTCATATTACCTCTTTTTTAATTTAGAATGTGTTTGAAGTATATATAAAACTTTCTTTCCAGAATCTTTATATATCAATATATAAAATAAAGTATGGATGAAACACAATTTTTCAGTAACCTTGATATTAATAGCCTTGTTTATCTTAGCGCAATTAATTGGTTTGGTTGTGATTAGCCATTACTCTGATAAAGACCTTCCTTATGGGGTTGAAAAGCCAGCATACGAACCTCAGACTTCATTTATCCCATTATCTATTTTCATCGTCATAGCGACTGTAATAGCTTTGTTATTAGCAAAGTTTAAAGCAACTTTTTTATGGAAGATATGGTTTTTGTTTGCCGTAATATTTGGTTTAAGCATATCATTTTCTGTTGTTTTTCCTCCAGCAATAGCTTTGATCACAGCAATAATCTTGGGGTTATTAAAAATATATTATAGAACTCCGATAATCCATAACTTTACAGAAATATTCATCTACGGCGGTATAATCTCTTTATTCGCTCCTGTCTTTAATATATTTTCTTCCTCTATTTTATTGATTTTGATATCTTTATATGACATGTATGCTGTTTGGAAGAGCAAACATATGATTAAATTAGCTAAATTCCAAACTAAATTAAAAACATTTGCCGGATTGTTCATTCCATACACAAAAAACAAGGTGGCTATATTAGGAGGTGGAGATATTGCATTCCCACTTTTATTTGCGGGCGCTGTTTTGCTGCAAAAAGGTCTTTATTCCAGCATTTTAGTAATAATCTATTCAGCTTTAGCTTTAACTTTGCTATTCTTATTTGGAAAAAAGAAGAAATTTTATCCTGCAATGCCATTTATTTCTTTAGGATGCTTTATTGGCTATTTGATTTCTCTAATTTAGTGCGCTAACTAAAGTTATAACAAAAAATAAAAAACACAAGCCATAAAATAGAATTTTCATCTTTCTAGTATATTACTCCAATTTGTAAATATTCTATTTGGTCAAAGGTTATTCTTTCTATTGCCTGGCTATTATCTCCCTTAACATGGAAGATCTTGCTTCCGTCATCATTGCTGCTGATTGCAATTACTCTGTGAGGTATCAGCAGATCCTTATTCCAATTAGGCTTGTAGACTACAACATCCCCAATAGCTATGTCATTGCTATCTTTTGGTTTGATGTCCAATCCAGTCGCATCTTTACCAAAAGCAGGTATCATTGATTGCGTATCTAAGAAAACAGCTCCTGTAATCCCCTGTTTGTTTATAACAACTCTATCATTATAGAACTGTATTTGATTATTTTTAATAATATCATGAGGAGCTGTTAAAGCAGTAAAGCCTCCATCTGATGTCAAAGGCAATTGAATGTT
>DAISWR010000017.1:0-11508 GCA_036826255.1 Nanobdellota archaeon
TAGTTGTTGGTAATTTTATGAAAGAGAGTGCTGAGGAAACAGCAGAGAGTTTAATAAAAGATATTGAAGGTGGAGCTGTTTGTAATAAACTTAATATTAATGCAGAACCTTTAGAATGCAATAAAGCAAGTAAAAAAATAAAGTTAGCGTTGACTAATAGAGGATTTTTAGCAATAGATAAAGTAAGGGTTAGGTTATTTTATTCAGATAATACCTTGGGAAATGAGATAGTAAACTTTAATAATGTCCCTTTATTGCCTGATGATAATGTTGAGATAGAAGTCCCAATAAAAGAAGAAACTTTAATTAAACTACAAGTAGTACCTATAAGAGAAGAATTTGGATGCGTAGATAAAAAAATAGAGCTAAGCCAAGAAGTAGAGTGGTTTGTTGGTGGATGTTGATGAAAAAAAGTGAGAAAAGAGGCATATCCCCATTGATTGCTACAGTTCTTTTAATTGGTTTTACAATCGCCCTAGCTGCTATAATCTTTTCTTGGATAAGTTCTTTTACTGAAGAAAGAGCTAGTAAGACTGCTGAAATAGTTAAGAGTGAAGTGGGCTGCGCCACTTCAATAGAGGTTGGAGTTGAAAAAGCGTGCGTTGATAGCACCGGCGTTCATTTTACTCTGGAGAATAGAAAAAATAATGATATTAGTGGATTTGTTGTAAGATTAGAAAGCACTACAGACCCTAATGTAGATGTCATAGAAGTTGATCAGAGGTTAGGTGCTTTAGAAGTAACTAATGTAGATGTTGTTCCACTAAGTTTAAGTATTCCTGAAAGCGCTTTAATTGTTCCAAAATTAAGCATAAATGGTAAAGTAGCCTTGTGTCAGGAAAAAGCTATTGAGGTTTTTATAACGCAAGGTTGTTGAGGTGAAAAAATGAGAAATAAAATGATAAATAAAAAAGGTGTAAGCCCATTGATTGCAACTGTGTTGGTTATTGGTTTTACAATTGCTTTGGCCTTAGTAATCTTTACATGGGGTAAAACATTTACACAGAATTTGACAGAGGGGACTGGACAAAAAGCAGAGCAGCAACTTGCCTGTCTACAGGCTAATTTAGTTTCCTTTGAAATAAAGAAAGCCTGTTACTCAGGAAACAGTGTAAAGTTTACCTTAGAGAATGAAGGAAGCATCACCTTAGACAAGATTACATTGAGGGTTACTGGAGTAGAGGAAGAGCAAGTTGATATTAAAGAACTTGATTTGAGTTTAGTGCCTTTAGATATAGAATCTTTCACTGTAGCTTTTGATACAGAAAAGGTTGGAGCAGTTGCAACTAAAGTAGAGTTGTTGAGACCAGAATTCACACAAGATGGTAAGTCAGTAGTGTGCATAGACATCAATGAAGAAATAAAGGCTAGCGAATGCGAATAATTTTTTATTTTTTTATTTAAATTTTTAATATGAAAAAAGGAGATATTTGGATATCAGCTGTTTTGTATACTGGGATAAGTATTGCTGTGCTAGTTCTTATTCTGGCAGCAAGTACACCTTTAATTAACAAAGCTAGAGATGAAAACACAGTAACTCAAACTAAGCTGGTTATGCTGGAATTAGATAAGAACATAAGAACTGTTATAAGTGAGGGAGCAGGAAGTCAAAGAATTTTCTCCCTTGAAATTGGAAGAGGTAAGATGTTTATTGATCAGAGTAATGATAGTGTAAGCTGGAATTTAGAGACAAAAGTGCTTGTTTCAGAGCCAGGAGTTGCTATAAATCTTGGTAATCTGCAATTATTAGAAGAGGAAGTGGGTAAAGATAATTATTTAGTTAATTTAAAATTAGATTATGGGAATATAGCAGATATCTTTAGTAAAGAAGCAACTATAGCTGGAAGATATGATCTTATCATACTTAACAACGAAAGTTTGCCTGGGAGATTACCCAAGGTTTTAATTAGTTCTAGATGAGCTTATTTCTTTTTATTCCCTTTGTAAAGAAAGATTTATAAGTCTAAAACCAGTTTATTTAATCGTAGAGGTGTGATTTGACTTTATTAGAAAAAAAAGAGGTTAAGAAGAGTTCTGACCAGAAAGTTTTAGTTCAGGAAGGTTATAAAACCCTGTTTAAAGTAAACTTAAAACCAATAATTCCTAAGTTTCCTAGTGTAGTAGATGCTATACAGATTGATATAAAATATCCTTTGGTAGATCCTTATGCTTTTGCCCATATTTACTGGGATAAACAAAATGATGAGTTGGTTTACCAAGTAGAAGAGCCTATATTAACTATCAATGAAAAGAAGGTTTTGAATGTTTTAGAGGATGGCATTAAAGAACTTATTAATATGAGTTTTATAGGTGTTAAAGAAGAGGAGCTTATAATAGAATATCTGGAAAAAAATACTAGGGTTTTGCTTGACGAATTAGATATAAAAACCAGCAATGAATCCTTTCTTAAATTAATGTATTATATCTATAGGGATTTTGTTGGATTGAATGAGATAGAGCCTTTGATGCATGATTATTTTATTGAAGATATAGAATGTAATGGGGGCAATAGCCCTGTTTATATTGTACATAGAAAATATAAAAACCTAAGAACAAATATTACCTATTCAAACAATAAAGTTTTGGCCAGTTTTGTTGAGAAATTAGCACAAAAATGTGGGAAATATATAAGCTATGCTAATCCAATTTTAGATGGGAGGCTGCCTGATAAATCCAGAGTAAATGCTACTTATACTGAGGAAATCTCTTCTAAAGGTCCTACTTTTAGTATTAGAAAATTTACAAAAGAACCATGGACACCAGTGCATCTTATTGCATTTGGAACAGCCTCCCCTGATTTAATGGCTTACTTGTGGACTTTGATTGAATATGAGAGCAATATAATGATTATTGGAGGTACTGGAAGTGGGAAGACCTCTTTGTTGAATGCTTTAGCTTTTTTTATTCCTCCTCAAGCAAGGATAGTTAGTATCGAAGACACAGCAGAATTGAATTTAGTTCATGAAAACTGGCTGCCAAGCGTTGCTAGAGCAGGGTTTGGGATAGCTACAATAACAGGAGAGAAGCATGGAGAAGTTAGTTTGTTTACTTTACTTAAGGAAAGTTTTAGGCAGAGACCAGATTATGTTATTATTGGAGAGGTAAGAGGAGAAGAAGCTAGTGTTTTGTTCCAAGGGATGAGCTCCGGGCACCCCTCGCTTGGAACAATGCATGCAGAAGATGTTGGTACTATGATAAGAAGATTAGAAACACCGCCTATTAGTTTAAGTCCTACTTTGGTTGAATCATTGGATGCTGTTGTAATCATAACAGGAACAAAAGTTAAAGGGAAAAATGTAAGAAGAGTAAGGGAAGTAAGTGAAATATTAAATGTTGGGGAAGAAGGTTCTTCAAGATTAAATACGACATTCAAATGGGACCCTATGCAGGATATGATAAAATTTGTTTCTAGAAGCAATGTTTTTAATAAGATAATGGCTTATCATGGTTTAACAAGTCAAAAATTGAATCAAGAGTTCAGAAATAAAGTACTTTTACTAAGAAAGATGTATGAGCAACAAGTGTTTGATTATGCAAAAGTTCAGGAAGTAATTAATCAGTATTATAAAAATCCAGAAAAGGTACTAAAGAGATTTGGAATAATTTAAAATGGCTTCTTTTAGTAAAAAAGAGAAAGTAAAATATTTAAAAGAATTAAATTTTAAAGATGAAGACGTTAGGAGATTCATAAAAAAAAGAAAGAAAAAAAGAGAAGATCTTGAAGAAGTAATAGAAAAGGGATATACAACTTATGAAATGAATTATCTGGGAAAGGTAGCTAATTACTTTACTAGAGATATAGCATATTCTCTTGTTAAAAAAAATCCAAACTTAGTTAAGAATTTATTTCAGAATTTAAGATTGAGCGGAATCAGGATGTTTTCTAGAACATATATTAGTATCTTGTTATTTCTTACAGCATTTGGATTTGTTTTAGGTACACTGTTAGGAGTAGTGATTTTTTTAAACTATGGCGTAATTGGCGCTGTGATAAGGGGATTAATCTTTGGCATATTTGTTATGGTCTTAACAGGATTTCTCACTTATCATTATCCATCAATGTTGATTGGCAGTAGAGCTAGAAAAATTAAGAATGAATTGCCATTTGTTATTTTGACTATGAGTGCTGTTGCTGGAAGCGGAGCAAATCCAATAAGTATCTTTAAATTGATATTAGAGACTGGCGAATATAAAGAAGTAAGTGGAGAGATAAAGAAGATAATGAATTATGTTAATTTGTTTGGTTATGATTTAACTACTGCTCTAAGTGCTGTTGCAAAGACTACTCCAAGCGAACATTTTAAAGAATTATTAAACGGTATGGTTGCTACCATTGAGAGTGGTGGAGATCTAAAGGATTATTTAAGAAATAAAGCTATGGATGCAATGAATAATTATAGGCTGGAAAGAAAAAAATATGTTCAAAGTTTAGATATATACTCAGATATTTATACAGGACTTTTGATAGCAGCCCCATTGCTTTTTTTAGTTACTTTAGCAATTATTAATGTCTTAGGAGGGACTTTATTTGGATTAAAAATAAGTGTAATAGCAGGCATAGGCACTTATCTTATCTTGCCTTTGCTTAATATTGGTTTTTTAGTATTTGTTAATCTAATGCAGCCAGAGGTTTGAATGAAAATAAAATTTAGATTAGAATATTTAATAGGGATTAGTCTTGGTTCATTCTTGTTACTTGTAAATATCTTATTATTCTTAGATACAAGATGGTTCTATTCTATCTTAGTTTTGAGTTTAGCTATAATTAGCAGCCAGTTTTGGTTTGATTTCTTTAAAGAGAATAAAAGACAGCAGCAAATGGAGGAGTATTTTTTAGAATTTATCAGAAGCTTAGTTGAGACTGTTAAAGGTGGGATATCTATACCAGCAGCTATTTTGAACATTAGTGATAAGGATTATGGCCCTTTAACACCCAATGTTAGAAAATTAAGCAGCCAAATAAGATTAGGAATTCCAATTCATGGAGCTTTAATCACATTTGCAAATAACACCCAAAATAAGGTTATTAAAAGGTCAGTAGCTATTATCATAGAGGCAGAAGAAAGTGGCGGTAATATCGAAGATGTTCTTGAAGCTGTAACTGACTCTGTTGTTCAGGTAAAGAGAGTTGGTGAGGAAAGGAAAGCAAGTACGTTTTCACAAATAGTTCAGGGTTATATTATATTCTTTGTTTTCATCGGCATAATGCTGCTTTTACAGGTAAAATTGTTTCCAACTTTATTAGAGTTTTCTGGTGAACTGGCTGGAGGCCTTGGAGGAGCTAGTTTTGCTAGTGCAGGAGATTTGAATTTGGATGCTATATTTTTGGCTTTAATCATTATACAAGGGCTTTTTGCTGGTTTAATGATTGGAAAGTTTTCTGAAGGCTCAATAAGGTATGGGATTAAACATTCTTTGGTTTTGATTATCTCAGCTTTACTTTTAATAACCACTATTAAAGGCGGTTTGCTATGAAGAGGGGTTTTAGCCATTTAGACTGGGCAATTAGCATGGGTATTTTTTTAGTTGCCATACTTTCTATTTTTATTTATCTTAAACCTTTTTCTACTAAGTTGTATGGAAACGAGGATTTAGTAGGCATAGTTAAAGAAAAGTTTAATGAAGAAGCATATTGGACAATTAAAAAACTCTCTTTGTTTGTAGGGAGTTGTAGTTCTGGACAAGGAAGAGGGCAAGGAAGAAACGCGAAGGTAGTTTTAGCATTTGAGAATGAATGGAAGACTTTAGATGAAGAGACTTCTTTTACTACAGACCAAACAGGGATATATACTTTTTATCTGCATAATCTAAACAGAAATAAGGAATTTGCTGTTAATTTAAGAGTGAACCCTCCTCCCTGCATGGATGAAGTTAGTTTGGGTGTTGTAGAAGATACTACTGGAATATCTGATGAGCTTGTTAGTATTTTAAGTGGAGCAGACTATGATAGCTTAAGGAATCTATGGAAATTTCCTCCTGGAAAAGATTTCGCAATTTTTATAGATCAGCAAAAGATTATTGGAGGAAAACCTTATCAGAGAGCTAATATTTATGCAGAGCAAATCAGAGACTTTGTAGTAAGCAAAGATGGAAATCTAAGGGAGGTTGTAATTAGTTTCAGGGTATGGTAAAAAGAGGTTATTTGAGGACATTGGAAGCTGTCATAGCTATAGTTATTGTCCTGATATTTATTTTCTCTTTTGGGATTAGCAATATTGGTACTGGTGAAGTTACTCCTAAAAATGTTAAAGACGCGCAGAAGTTTATTTTTAAAACAGTTTTAAGCAACGAGACTTTAAGGGATGGCGTTTTAAATGATGATACTAGCCTATTAGATCCGGTTGTTAGTAGAAATTTACCTTTAGGATATAATTATAAGATACAATTTTGTAAAAGCGCAGATTGTCCTATCCCTCTTCTCCCTTCAGAAACTATCTATATAGACACGGTCTTTGTTGGCGAAGAGAATAATTTTAGAGTACTGAAGTTATTTGTTTGGGAAGAATAAAATTTTATTAAAACTCATGCATATCTAAGTATAACTTTACTTCTTTGTGGAAGGCATAAAGAGTTTTGTATAATTCCAGTTTATAAGCGTCTAGTCTATTTCTCATTTTTATCTCATATAAAGCAGTAAAAGGAAATGTAAGAAAGTTACCTTTGTATTTATCATTTGGATCATAGACTACTTTGCCATCTATTCTTATTTCTATATTTCCTTTATCCATTTCAATTTTTTTGTGACCCCTTTGCAGCTCTACTTTATTTATCCCTGTTATAAGAAAAGTGACTCTTATTTTGAATCTCACATATGGACTAACATCATGATAAGTTGTCCAGTCAATTGTAATATCTTTTCCTCTTGGTGTTGTTCCCTCTCCATAACTCTCCTCCTTAAAATTCTTTATTAAACCATTTATATCTAACCATTCCCTCATCATCTTGTACAGTCCCATTAAATCAAAAACAGCCCCCCTTTTAATTTTCAATGAAGGCACTATATCAAACTCTTTCATTACATACCTCTTTATTGATAAAGCTGAAGATGCTCTCTTATTAATTTTTTTAATTCTACTATCTCTTCACATAATTTAATTTCGTAGTTCTTTCTTTTTTTTAGCATTATTACATCATTATATATCTTGCTTAAAAATTCTGTGAACTTGCCGCCTTTGAATTTATCTTTATAATCCATTATTAATGTGCCTTCAAGAAATATTTTTAAATTTCCTTGATGGACAATACTGCCATCTTCTGCTTGTAGTTTGTCTATATCATTTCCTAGGAATAGTACTGTTATTTTGAACTTAAAGTAATTATTAATCTCTCTTTCTCCTATCCATTCTATTTCTAATTCTGTGCCTCTTGCAGACTCTTTTTGCTCATTTCTTAGTTCATGAAAGGTATACAGTTTTTGGTCAAACCAGTATTGCATATCTTTGTATAGTCTAGAGAAGTCAAAAACAGCCTCTTGCATAATAACTGTTTTTGGTATTAATACCTCTTTTGCCATAGAATATGTTAGTTTAAGCCATTAAAAAATGTTTTTGTTTTTCAAAGAGTATGTTGCTCATGAAGTTAAATACACACAAAGCTTAAAACGAAAAGCTTATAAATGAAATCCGTGGTTATGCCTATATTCTATTTTTGGGGAGTATATATTAAAGGCTTAAAATGACACAGCAACCTATTTTTATCTTACCTGAGGGATATCAAAGAACAATAGGAAAAGATGCCCAAAGGAATAATATCATGGCTGCTAAATTAGTAGCTGAGACAGTTAGAACTACATTAGGCCCTAAAGGCATGGATAAAATGTTAGTTGATAGCATGGGTGATATTACTGTTACAAATGATGGTGTTACAATATTAGAAGAGATGCAGATAGAGCATCCTGCTGCCAAGATGATTGTTGAGGTAGCTAAAGCACAAGAAGATGAAGTTGGTGATGGCACTACAACAGCTGTTATTTTTGCCGGTGAGCTATTAAAAAATGCTGAGAGATTGCTTGACCTAGATATTCATCCGACTGTTATAGCTAAAGGTTATGGGATGGCTGCTGAGAAAGCCCAAGAAATTCTAAATAAACTAGCTGAAGACGTTAAAAGTGATGATAAAGAAAGTTTAAAGAAAATTTCAATAACAGCGATGACAGGTAAAGGAGCTGAAGCTAATAAAGATATCTTGGGAGAATTAATTGTTAGAGCTGTTTCTAGTGTTGGCGATAAGGTTGATGGAAAGCTGATTATAGATCTGGATAATGTTAAGATAGAAAAGAAAGTTGGTGGAGGAGTTGGAGATAGTGAGTTAATAGAAGGAGTTGTACTGGATAAAGAGAGAGTGCATAGCGTAATGCCAAGAGCAGTTAAAAGTGCTAAGATTTTATTATTTGATGGCGCTTTGGAAATTAAAGATACTGAAACTGATGCTAAAATACAAATTACTGACCCTAGCCAATTACAGAGCTTTATTGATCAGGAAGAGAGGATGATAAAAAATATGGTTGATAAAGTGGTTAAGTCAGGAGCTAATGTTGTTTTTTGCCAAAAAGGAATAGATGATTTAGCACAGCATTTTTTAGCTAAGAGCAATATTTATGCTGCTAGAAGAGTTAAGCAGAGTGATATGGATAAGTTAGTAAGGGCCACTGGAGCTAGGCTAATTAGTAATTTAGATGACATAAGCAAAGGTGACCTGGGTGAGGCTGGCCTTGTTGAAGAGATTAAAATTGGAGATGATGAATATACTTATGTTAAAGAATGTAAGAATCCTAAATCAGTTACTTTATTTGTAAGAGGCGGAACAACCCATGTTGTTGATGAAATTGAAAGAGCTGTTAAAGATGCCTTGGGAGATGTTGCAGCTGTATTAAAAAATGGAAAAGTTGTTGCTGGCGGTGGAAGTGTCGAAGTTGAGTTGGCTAAACAATTAAGAATTTATAGTAATACATTAAGTGGCAGGGAGCAGCTAGCTGTTTTAGCTTTTGCAGACTCTGTTGAGGTAATACCTAGAACTTTAGCTGAGAATGCTGGATTAGATCCAATAGATGTTTTGACAAGTCTAAAAGCAGCTCATGATAAAGGAAATAAGTGGGCAGGAATAGATGTATTTAGCGGAAAAGTTGTTGATTGCTGGAGTAGCGGAGTTATAGAGCCTTTGAAGATTAAGACACAGGCTATTAAAAGTGCCTCTGAGGTTACAAATTTAATTCTGAGAATAGATGATGTTATTGCAGCTAGTAATCTTGGAAAAGCGCAAAGTCAAGGAATGCCTCCTGGAATGGGCGGAATGCCTGATATGTAAGATTATTCTCTTCCTCTGAACTGGAACATCCAGAAAGGAATTAACAGGAAAAAAATTAATGCTAATACAACTCCTATAGCTATGTAAACTAAAATAGAGGTATTTGGGAATAGAGGCTTTAGAATGCGAATTACTATTAAATAGACTATAATCAATGATAGGAAAGCTATTATTACCTTTACTATGTTTGTCTTTGTCCAGTCCATCTTACTGCAAGCATTTGTTTATTGCAAATGCAAAATGGTAATCGTTGTCCTCTATGATATATAAGATATCATCTTCATAATTTGTATAGTCTATGTTAACGTCAAATTCTTTTATTTTATCCCTTGTAACACATAAATTGTCTACTATCTCTCTTGCTATGTTGACAATATGGCCTAGTCTGATCATTTTTTTATTTTCAGTGTTTTTTTCCGGAGTTTCATACCTAAAACTGCTTAGCTTGTAATTCTTTTCATTTTTTGTCAAGACAATAGGCCAATTAACCTCAAAAATAACTTGATCATCCTTTATTTCTGTTTTTGGAATTATATTGCTATACTTTACTTCATATGGCTGGAATTTAAATTCTTCAGCGCATTTAATTAGATTATCCTTCATGAATAAGGATAACTCATTTTCTATCTGGTTTATTTGCGGTACTAAGTTTGTGCTGTGCATGCCTAAGTAAGATATTTGCAAATTCTCAATACTCAGATATGTGTCAGGCCTTAGTGTTACCTTTCCTCCCTGCAATCCTATCAACTCCAATCCTGAATTTCCTATTGTTTCCATGCAGCTGGTTACTCTTGCATTTATGTCTTTTAGATTAGGATCTATTCTTTGCTCTCTTATTAATTTTCCAATTAAATCTGCCCTAACTAAGAAAACTATAACAAATATTATAAATAATACAATTCCCAAGGTTATGAATATAGTTATTTGTCCTTTTTTTATTCCCATTGTTTTAAAGTTTCATCTATTTTTATCTTCTTGAAGTTTAATTTGGCTATTAATTTAGCAAATTCTTGGTTACTTATTGGCAAGGCTCTTCCAAGCTTTCCATTTTTATTATCCTGATATAGGAGATTATCTTTTATCCAGAATACAGGGCTTTCTGAGGTTAATTCAGGCTCATAATTTTCTATTGATGTATAATCCGGAAGTTGGTTTAATAAAGTTAAGTAAGAACGCTCTTTTTCTTCTCTTAGCTCAAAAGCTTTAGAAGGCCATAATCTTGCTATTAACTGCTCTGATGGACTCTTGTTCTTTAGCTTAAACTCTTTTATCATACCCTGCTCTGTTGTAAAGGAAGCTTCATTGTTTTGATCTATACCAAAGTAAACCTTGTCCTTTTTAAAATTTAAGAATTTAATCTGTCCGTCTAAATTAAAATTATCCTTTATCTTATAGCCATCGCCTTCACTTTTTTCCAAGCAGAACTTGTAGTCTTTTCCAATATCAGGATTTTCCAGGTAGAACGTATCCAGCTTGTCTTCATGGTCAAATTTAGCTTCTGGAGCTAATGTAAGGCAGATAAATCCTTTGCATGGATCTATTTCTGCTTCGCTCTTTGAGCCTAATGTTGTTAATAGCTGCTTTTTGCTATTTGAATTAAATCCCAATGCCCCATATGAGAATGAATATATTGAATTGATGTTTTTTTGTATTGTTAATGTTGAATCTTTTTCTATAGCTGTGTATAATAAAGGGCCGGGGCATTTGCTTATAATCTCTTCTTTTACTCCTTCAGAAGTTATAGTTTCAAATAATCCATCTTTGTTTATTAACTTTACAGAGCCTCCTTCTGGTATGTTGAAGTTTATTTTAGTGTTGTCTATTGGATTAATTACTGAGAATTCTGAAGGAGAGCTTGCTGTGAATTCTAAAGAGTCTGCTATTATGTTGTTGTTTTCTGTTCTGAGGTTTTCAAAGTTTTGGTATGTATTCCCATCTTCCAGCTTTATAGATTCTCCAGTTAAGGTTTCATCTGGATTTGCTCTTACATTAACCAGATCTTCAAAGATTTTGCCATCCAGTTTTGTTAATCTTTTGGCTGTCATTTCGCCATTTGGGTTTATTTTGCCGCATTCTAAATCTTTTACCTTAGCCTTCTCTACAAAGTCCAGTGCTTTTTGTTTATTTTCAAAGTCTCCTTGTATGAGCTCTTTTTCACTATTGTAAACATTAATAATTCCAGCTTCGTCTTTTATGTCTAACTCT
>DAISWR010000018.1:0-2351 GCA_036826255.1 Nanobdellota archaeon
CCATCATATTAGATACAAACTTCGTTATAGAGATATTAAAGAACAAGATAGACCTTAAAGGAGAAGTATCAAAGATCTGTAATTTTCCGTTTAAAATTCTTGTTTTAGATAGAATAAAAGATGAGTTGGATAATATAATAAAAAAACAAGGTGGTAAAAATAAAGAATTGGCTAAATTAGCTCTAAGCTATATTAAGAATCTTGATATTATAGAAACAAAAGAGGACAATGTTGATAAGATCTTAATAGAACTGTCTAAAGATAGTATAATAGCCACCCAAGACAAGCAACTCAAATCTAGATTAAGAAAGCCTTTTATTGTATTAAAGCAAAAAAAGATCTTAGAATTGGTAGAATAAAGAAGATGATGTAAACGAACCTATTAAGTTAACATTTATTCTCTCTTTTCATTCTTATTTATTTCTATTTCTATCTCTCCAAAGTGCTCTTTTTGAGATAAATCAACTTTTTCTTGAGAATCTAAATAAAGTAATGGGATAAAAGTAGAAATCTTGTCTTCTTTGTTTCCACCAGGAACTAATTTTGTAAATGTTAAAGTTTCTTTGCCCAGTGTTTTTTTAAAGAAATTTACTATTTGATCGTATAGTTGCTTAATCCTCTTAGTAATGTCAATTTTTCTATCCGGGATTTCCATTTCCGGCACAAAATTGTATCTTTCATGCCTCATTATTTTTCTTCTGCTTACATCTAAGGCTTTGCTTAGCGCATTTATCAGATCCTGCATTGAAACTTTCCTTTTTCTTGGTTGAGGCAGTCTTGGAATTATATCAACATCATCTGGATTTATCTCGTTTAATGTGGGGTCTTCAAACTCTTCTAGTGATTCAACATCCTGCTGGAATAATTGTGCGTCTAAGTTGCCTATGTCTTCTAATAACAATTTATTTGCTTTCATTCTTAGCAATATTGATGATGCAAGAATAACCTTTCCTGATATAAAGAAATTATGTGTCTTTAAATTTTTAATAGTATCTAAGTACCTATTTGACAACAAGCTTAAATCAATATCCCAAGGATTCATTTGTTCAGATTTAACTAGGTCTTGGATGATAGTCTGCCATGTAATCTCATCTTTCTGCATCAATATATTATATATCTGATCTGAACTAGATGCTACTATCTCTTGGTTATTTATCACACATTACTATATAGAGAAGTTGTTATTAAATATATTCTTTTTTTACTGGTTATTTTTTCTTATATTCAACATAATGACAAGTCCCGCAATATAATCTGTCTTTATGATCTGCTAAGAAAGTAGGAACTCCACATTTGGGGCAGGATTTTCCTCTAACTACTTTATTGCCTTCTAGCTTATACTTAGAATATTTTTTACTGCTTTTTTTGTTCTTGACTTTTCTCTTTGCCACTTTCTTTCTTCACCTTTACCTTCTGCTTTTCAAATGTTTTAAAAGCTTCTTCACTGCCATAGACAAAAGCTCTTACTCTTGCTTTATCTTCTCCATACTTAGGCCATATATTTTTAACTTTTAATAAAGAATCCTTTGTTTTTAATAAGCTAATCAGTTCCTTGGCAACATCTTCTTTTTTAGGTGTTGCTGAATGTTCGCAGTCTAGTTCCAGATTAATTACCTCTCTTTGCAACAAAGGCATTTCTTTTTTATCTATAATCTTTAATTTCATCTTGATTTAATAGCATATTCTCCTTTCTGCTTTATATCTATTTTTTTAGCTATTTCTGACTTCTCTGCATCTAGGATATTTATTCTACCTTGCCAATTATCGCTAAAATCATTGCCGCCGCAGATAGGGCACTTATCTTTTTGTACAAATATTTTACATTTCTTACATACTTTTTTCATGTTTTATCCGCCTTTTTTAGTTTTTTAAGGTCTTCTTTTATCCATTTCATATTTCCTAACCATGGCTGTCTCATTGTTAAAGTAAGTTTTGGATTTCTTAACTCTTTAAAGCTTATTGCTATTACCCTTGCTATGCAATCATCGTCTTGTTTTAATGCTCTCTTTGTTTGTTTTCCCACTAAAACCTTTGATTTTGAGAATGATACATAATCGTCCATCGTCTGAGAGACGTGAATCATTCCATCTAATGCCCCTATATTCATGAAAGCTCCAAAATCCGTTATTTCATTTATTTTGCCTAAGAGAACTTCTTGCAGTTCTGGCTTAAATGTTATAACTTTAAATTTTGTATTAAAGTAAGCTGCACCATCTCCTGGTATAATAATCCCTTCTCCAATATCTGTTATTTCAGATATGCCAAGCACAACACCTACGTTTTTTGATATAAAGCCCTTAAACCTCTCATTTAGCGTCTTTAAGATAGCATCTTCTGTACTAAGGTTAAAT
>DAISWR010000018.1:2451-11278 GCA_036826255.1 Nanobdellota archaeon
AACCTTTATATATTCTTTATACCTTAGTAAATAGAGAGGGTGATTAGTTATGAAAAAATCAATATTAGGCTTATTAATTGTAGTATTAGTATCTTTAGTAGTAATAATAGGTTGTAGTCAAGGTGATACAATAACAGAAGCAAAAAAGACTACACAGCAAACTAGTGAAGGAACAAATACTGTTGTTAAGCAACCAATTCCAGGGGTAACAAAGTTTAAAGCTCCAAAAGACATAACATTAGGTGTTCCAGAGAATAAAAATCTGCTTCTTGTTCTAGGAAATGATGGGACAGCTCCATCAACGATTTTCAAAGTAGAGATATTTGAGGAAACCGATACTAGTAAAGTAGATGCTCATTTGCCTGGTGGAGAATTTTATACAATCCAAGCAGGCGATGAAGAAAAGATAGGGATAGGAATAAGGACAGAGGTAGGAACTGAAAAAGGTTCAAACGTTAAATTCGCAATAGAAGTAACTAGCAATGGTGAGGAGTATGCTTCTGGAAGCTTCATAGTTAGTGTTTAACAATATTCACAAACATTTTTACTTTTGAAAGCTTTTCCTTTATGTCTATGCCCTTTTTTTGGTTTTGGTTTTGCCATTTTATCCTCTTTAGCTTATATCCCTATGCGTATGATACATAAAAGCTGCGTCTTTATTGTGCTTTCTTATTACTGATGCTGTCTTTTTAAATATTTGCGTTGATGTAACCTCTTTTTTAGACTTGACCCATCTTTTAACTTCCTTAGCAACTTTCTCGCATATTTTTTCAGCTTCTTTCTTATTTATGTGGCAACTTAAACAAGCGGCATAACAAGAGGCATATACTTTTCTCTCATCAAACCTTTCCTTATTACCTAATCTTTTTACAAGATGCATCTTTATCATCCAAAGTTTATTGTCCCATTTGCAATTAACATCAGCAACCAGCCCATTGCAATTAACAACATTCCTGTTAATAATCTCATAAATGGTCTATTAGTCTGCTTCCATTTTTTGATCCCATGCAGTCTCTTACCGCCAGCAACTAAAAGCAATATAACAACTAAAGGCAATACAAATATTATATTATAAAAGATAAGCAGCAACAAAGCATTAAAGTCAAAGTATTGAGATAACAAAGTTATGATTGCTAGATAAGGCGCTCCAGTACAAGGCAGTTCGACAGCAGAAACAAAAGCTCCAAGAAGGATTATTCCTGGAATAGTAGTTCTTGAAGCATAATTGTGTAATTTTTTAGCAAAGTAACCTGGAATTGCCAAAGAAAATCCTCTGCCATACCAGAAGTAATCCTTTATCTCAACAAGCCCTGCAATTATGATCAACAAGCCGACCCCTATTGAAAGATATTCTGTTAGTGCTAATGGCAAGTTTGAAAGGAAGAATAACAGACCAAAACCTGCTAACAAATAAACGATGAAGACGCTAAATATATACAATCCGCCTAAAAACAACATCCTTTTAATTGATTTTCCACCACCAAGTATAACAGATACCATTAAAATCAGCACGCCAATAGCGCACGGATTAATTGAGTCTATTGCTGCGGTAATTAGCACGGTTAATACAGTAGGTAAGTACGCTTCAACTGCCAATTATCTCACCTTTTTCTATTGCTATCCTGTATGTTTCACAGATATTTTCAGTTCTTTCTTTTTCTTCATCAAATTCTATTATTATACAATCCCCAGGAGGCACAAGTTGATGTGGACTTAGAATATAATCTTGAAGCTTATCTAGTTTAAGCTGATGATATTTGCTTCCTTCTGTTTTATAAACAAATCCCTGTAACTTTCCTTGTTTGCCATTACACAAATCTCCGTCATTAACTTCTACTATCCCTGTGTTTGTAGCAAGTTTTAATTTAGTATTAGTTAACTCTCCTCCAATAACTCTAAAGAAATTATGCAAATCTGCATCTCTTTTGTCTATAATAACACCCTCTACATGAATCCTATTATCTGCATGCTCATGGAATACACTTGTCCCTACTCTATTGGATGCTCCTTGCGGATCTATCAGATCTAATCTTTCTCCGCACTCATATATTCCAAAATCAGCATGCCAGTGAACAGGGCCTTTTGTTTCTGACACTAGGTTAATGGTTATAGTCATGTAAGCAACATAAAAAGTTGCCAAAAGGACAACTACTAATATGCTGGAGAACAAGATTATCTTTAAACTTTCTGGCTTATTTTTCACAAACAAAGAAATTAGAATTAAAGCTAGAATAATCGCAGACGCTATAATAACGATTTTTATGGAATTTGCTTGGAATTTCTGTACTTCGTTTCCGTCAGCAATCTCCCTTGAAGAATCTACATCTTCCCCATGAGCATTGATAATAGGCAGGGCTACAATCAATACCAGCAAAAAGATACTTACTCTTCCAATATTCATGATTTAGCCTTTTTATGTTTAGTTCTATTATGCGCCTCTAATGATTCAACATTTTTATGGCACTGGTTGCAATAACCTTCAGTACTTTTTTTTACAAACTTTTTAGGATTATGCCAGCCTCTTTTTTCCATATTGTATTTAATTAAAATATATATTTAAATGTATCCAAAAAGATTATTAAGGCGTGAATAAACTCCTTAATATGGATAAGTATAAGATAAAGAAAAAGAGTTTAAAGGCTTTAGCAATATGGATAGTCCTAATAGCAGCATTCTTCCTTCTTTTTCCCATAATAAAATTAATCTCTCCACTACAACCAGTTAATCAAAATGCAGAAACCTGTCCAGACACAGTATTAGGAGATAAGGATACGAATTTCCAAATAAAATATTTTTACTCAGCTGACTGTGTATATTGCTTAGGAGAAGAAAGAATAATAAATGACTTGGTAAAAGAGAAGGGATATCTTTTTTCAATTGAGAAATATAATATAGATTTATGTTCTGATGCAGCAAATACCTTTGGGGTTATTAAAACACCTTCGTTCGTTTTCTTTGATAAAAAAGAGAAGGCATATTTTACTAAAGATTCTTATTTACCAAAGGATGCTTTAGAAAGGACTATTTGTAAATCAACCGGCTCTTGCTTTTAATTTTTCAACAATCTCATTCCAGTCCTTAGCTCTTTCTATATTTGGATGATTTGCATCTTCATGTAGATTCCAAGGTTGATTTAACAAAATGACTTTAATGTTTTTATCTGCTATTGATTTGGCGTGTTTTAGATAATCATCTATATGGTAATCTACTTTCATCTTTACACAGTAATTATGCTTTCTTCCATTATTCTCGTAATCAGTTAGTATGAATTCTTTAATATCTGGAAAATACTTACTCAACCATTCTCTAGTTTCTTCCTCAACTAATTTTGATCTTGATGTCAGCACAATTAACCTATTTCCTTGTTTTATTAATTCTTTAACAGCCTCTATAGAGCCATTAACCGGCTTTATGGTCTTAACACCTTTTTTCTGGTAAAATTCAAAGATTTTTTCATCAGCTCCTTTTCTATCTGTTTTAAGGGCTTCCTCAAAACTTCTCAGGGTTTTAGAGTTTATATCCAGTTTAGATTTGCTATTAATCCATTGGGCGAATTCAGAAACAAATCTTGCTAGTACTCCGTCAAGGTCTAAACTGATTATCATACATAAATTTCAATTAGCAAATATATTTAAATATTACTTAAGTAGAAACTATATTTATGGGCCCTTAGCTCAGTCTGGTGGAGCACTTGGCTCTTAACCAAGGGGTCGGGGGTTCAAATCCCTCAGGGCCCGCTTCTCTTGCTGGCATCGCATAACCTGGTATTGCGGCAGTCTCGAAAACTGCTGTCCGAAAGGATGTGGAGGTTCAAATCCTTCTGCCAGCGTTTTTTTATCCTTGATAACTTCTTATTTTTTATAAATTTAACAATAAATTCCATCGTATTTTGCACTATATAAATATTTAAATATCTCTCCAATATTTAATAAAAGTTCTTGCAGTGATAAGATGATAGAAGTAGAGACACAAAATTCATTGGACGGTATGCCACCAATAATAAATTTATTTACAAACTGGAGTGCTTCAAGAATAGAAAGAATGCTGCAATGTGGGTTAAAAGAATACAACACGCATCATCATGATCCTCCACTAAAATTACCAACATATGCTAATCTTACACAGGGAAAATTTCTGCATAGTTTAATAGAAAACTTTTGGAATGAGAAAGGAGAACCAAAATACAAAGAAATAGAATCTTTTGAGGGAAGAATAAAAGGGAATTGGAAGATGATGATTAAAAGAGGTACTTTAGGAGGGCAATTTATTGAATGGAAATCAAAAGAAGAGCCTTGGATTTATTTACACGACACTTTAAAAATTGCTCCAACAGTATATGAATCATGTTTGAAAAGAGGGCCACCAGTTTTTGCAGAATACTATTTTTACTTTGCTCTTAATGGAGTAAAACTAAGAGGTAGTATTGACGAGCTAAGAAAAAATGCCATGATAGTAGACCACAAAACATACATGTTAAGTTATGATCCAGAAAAACCATGGAACAAAGCAGATTTAGATGAGAAAATCCAATTTACAGTTTATGCCTTAGCAACAGCAGCAAGTGCTTATTTAGATGAAGACTTTGCTTCTAAATTAGAAATAGAAGTAGACAGAAAATTACCATGGAAAGAAAATCTAGAGAAGATAAATTCTCAATTAAACCTAAAAATGCATTTGTTAAGGAAAGGGGAATTTGTTGATATAAAAAGAAGAAGCATAGCTCAAATCAATGAATTATTTCCCCTTATAAAAAATCTAGATGAACAAACCACTAAGAATATATTTACAGCTAATAGAGGTTATCAATGTTTACATTGCCCCGCGTATAAACCGTGCTATAATGATAGAGAGAATGGATTATTACCTTTACCAAAAAGAAATGGACAGGTAGCTCTATTTAGGGATGAAGATATTAAACCATTTCCAGGACCTATTGACCTAAGAAAATCTCTCTATAAAAAGAAAAGGCAGAATAAAATAGGGAGGCAACTAAGACTCCCATTTGGGTCTTAATTGTGTCTAAAAACTAAGCAAAATATTTTTAAATAGCTGAATAATAATATAAGGATGCAAACAGTTACTGAAGAAAAACTAACCAAGTATTTTGAAATAACACAGAATGCTCTTGAAAAAGTAAAAGAATCTCCAGAAAATCTAAACATAACAGATATGACTAGGAAGGAGTTCATTGATATGGTAGAAAACTACTTTAAGGACGCTAAGCATTTTAAAGAAAAGGGGGATTTGGTAAATGCTTTTGCTGCATTAAACTATGCACATGGTTGGTTGGATGCAGGAGCCAGGATTGGAATATTTGATGTCCATGATTCTAATTTATTTGCGCAGGATTAAAAACTTTTAAATATGCCTTAAGTTTCTTTCTAATCATGAAAATAGTGGTAATAAGCCTAGGAGGTTCTCTAATAGTTCCTAATAAGATTAATGACTCTTATATTGAAAAATTCAAACAAACACTTCTAAAATTTAAAGAATATAAATTTGTAATAGTGGCTGGCGGTGGGCTGACAGCAAGAACTTATATTGACGCTTTAGAAAGGCAAAAAATCAATAAAAGAACACAGGCTCTTATAGGGATAAGGATCACGAGGCTTAATGCATGGACATTGATTAATCTATTTAAAGGCAATTGTGCAAGGAATATAGCAAAGTCACTAAAAGAGGTTAAAAGTCTTTTAAATAAAAACAGGATTGTAATAGCTGGTGGCTTAAGGTACATGGATGAGAACACTTCAGACGGTACAGCTGCTAGTATAGCTAATTTATTAAAAGCGGATTTAATAAATATGACAAATGTTAATGGATTGTATAATAAAGAACCCAAACTAAGAGGCGCTAAACTAATAAGAAAGATATCTCTTGAAAGATTTGATAAAATAGTTAAGAAAATTAAATATCATCCTGGCCAACATTTTGTCTTAGATCAGCATGCTTCAGACATAATAAGCAAGAATAATATAAAGACTTACATAATCGGGCCAAGTTTAAATAATCTTGAGAGATTAATAAAGAACAAAAGATTCTTAGGTACTACTATCTCTTAAAATGAAAATAATAGCTGTTACAGGCGCTGTTGGTACAGGCAAAACAACTTTAGCAAAAAAACTTTCTAAATTTTTAAAGTTTAAATACATAGATGTTGATAAGGTAATAAAAAAATATAAATTAGCCAAATGGTATGATAGAAAAAGAAGAAGTTGGGTAGTTGATGAAAAAAGACTAGCTAAAGTCTTGACTAAGCTAATAAAAGGATACAGAAAAGATTTGGTCATTGATTCTCACTTTTCTCATTATATAAGCCCGAAGTATGTTGATCTATGTATTGTGACAAAGTGTAACCTAGAAGAGCTTAAGAGAAGGCTAAGTAAAAAGAAGTATCATAAGGCAAAAATAGATGAAAACCTCCAAGTTGAGATATTTGATATCATATTAACAGAGGCTTTAGATGAAAAACATAAAGTAAAAGTAATAGAAACTGATAAAAGATATAATCTAAAAGATATTAAAAAATTTCTTTAATTATTTTCCAAATCTTCTTTTTCTACTTTGGAACTCTTTGATACATTGTAAGAAATCTTCCTTTTCAAATTCAGGCAATGATTTATCTACAAATACAAGTTCAGCATAAGTTCCTTGCCAGGGTAAAAATCCAGAAGTCCTTTTTTCTCCGCCAGTTCTTATTATTAAATCAGCATCATCACCCATATACAAATTATCATTAAACAATTTCTCATTGATGCTTTTAACATCTAAGTTTTCTTCTTTGATTTTTTCTCCAATCCTCTTTACAGCATCGACAATCTCTGCTCTTCCTCCATAAGCCATAGCAAAATTTACTATATATTTATCATTATTCTTTGTCTTATCCATAATTCTATACATCCTTTCTTGAATATCTTTAGGAAAAAGATATAATCTCCCAAGGAAACTGATTTTTATTTTATTTTTGGATATATCCTTATTATCAATTAGGTTATCAAACTCCTTTCTAAATAGATACATTAAATAATCAAATTCTTTTTTTGGTCTATTGAAGTTCTCATAGGAAAAAGCATATAATGTTAACTCCTTAATACCAACATCTTTAGCCCATTCAAGCAATTTTTTTACTTTTTCAGCCCCAAATTCATGCCCTTTCCATGGCTTTAACATTAACTTTTTAGCAAAACGCCTATTACCATCAAGGATAATACCCACATGTTTTGGGATACTATTAGAAGATGCTTCCATATGGATCACTTTAATCCAACAATAAAATCCTTTATAAAACTTTCTTTCCAAAGCTTTAAAAACATATTTCCTATTATCCAAGTAATGATAGATATTGTATTATCGCCAAAAGAAGACCTAAAAAAAACAGGAAAAAAACTAGGCTATAAAAAAGTAGTTTATTACAAAGAATTAAACATCAAATTTGGGCTTGATAGGAACTTCTTTGAGAGTAAAAAGACAGAGATTATAACAAGCTTAGAAACCTCTTTAGCAAAAGACAAAACTCATTTTAAAGACTCTGGATTAAACCAGGTGTTGTGTAAATTAGCTAAGAAAAATAATATTGCTATAGCTTTTAACTTTAACAATATTCTAAATGCAAAAAAACAATATGTTATCTTAGGCAGGATAAGACAAAATATAATGCTGTGTAGAAAATATAAGATTCCTATGATTATAGTTTCTTTTGCTAATACTCCTTTTGAAATGAGAAACCCAAAAGACTTTATTTCTTTAGGTATCTCGTTAGGAATGACTCCAATAGAGGCTAAGAACGCTGTATCTAAGAACGTAGAAGCGATATTATATTCAAAAAATCCTAATATCTTAGCAGAAGGCATTAAGATAGTCTCATGACTTTAGACTAAACTTCTGTTAACTAAAAATTTTCTAAACTCCTCAAAGAATAAGATACTAAAGCTGACTATTAAAATAATTCCCCACTGCAATAAGCTTAAAGGTTCGACCCCAAAGATACTATTCAAAGGCGTATATAAAATAACCAATTGCAATATTACTGAACTTATTATAGCTAGGATTAAGTATTTATTGTTAAATGCTCTGCTTAAAATACTTTTATTAGACTTAAAATTCAAAACATTAAACAGCTGAAACATAACAAGCGTTGTAAATGCCATCGTCTGTCCATAATATCTAAATACAAACAAAGTTCCAACCATAATAACAACAGCCAACAACAACAAATGCAAGAATCCTGATTTGTCAATAACCTTCTCATCTAATCTTCTAGGTTTTCTCTGCATAATGTCATTTTCCATAGGCTCCTCACTTAAAGCCAGCGCAGGTAAGCCGTCTGTAACTAAATTCATCCATAAGATTTGGATAGCTGTCAAAGGCAATCCCCAATTAAAGACTATAGCTAAAAACACAACTAAAACCTCTCCTAGATTACTAGAAACCAGATAGCCAACAAATTTCTTTATGTTGTCATAAATTCCTCTTCCTTCTTTAACAGAATTAACTATAGTCTCAAAATTATCATCCAACAAGATCATACTAGAAGCTTCTTTGCTAACTTCAGTTCCTTTAATGCCCATTGCTATGCCAATATCAGCTTTTTTCAAAGCAGGAGCATCATTAACTCCATCTCCAGTCATGGCAACGATATTCTCATGTCTTTTGTAGTAATCCAAGATCTTAACTTTATGTTCTGGATTAACCCTGGCATAAATATCATACTTGCCTAACTCGCCATCTTCTATTTTATCTAATTCCTCTCCAGTTAAACAATTTCCTTTAAACCCTAATTCTCTGCCAATTGCCAAGGCAGTTAACTTATGATCTCCAGTAATCATTA
>DAISWR010000019.1:0-10839 GCA_036826255.1 Nanobdellota archaeon
ATCTATGTTCTTTAGAAAATGAATCATATACATGCCATCGGTGGGATTTGAACCCACAACATCGAGCTCATGAAACTCGCGTTCTACCAGGTTAAACTACGATGGCGTAAATTGATTAGAAAAAAGAGCTTATAAAAAACTTCTGATTTTTTTTGCTATCCCATTCATTTCACTTTTTGATAGTTCTCTTCTTATATCTGTTTTTATGAAGCCTCCATGACCATCTCCTTCATATCTTGGAACTAAGTGAATATGCGCATGAGGTATCTCATTGCCTGCAACACCCATGACTATCCATTCCCTTTCAGTTGCTTTTTGCAAGGCCTTTGCTATTTTCCTTGAAAATTCAGCATAATCTCCAAAGTGTTCTACATCCCATACCCACCTATAGTGTTTTTTTGGGATTACTAAAGTGTGACCTGGATTTGTTGGCATATTATCTAAAAAAGCTATGAAATTACTCTCTTCTGCAATTATATTTGCTGAGATTTCTTTTCTTGCAATTTTACAAAATACACAGTTTTTCATAGAACCTCTTTGATTTATGCTTTTATAAATTTTTCATAATTTATGAACATAGTTTGGGAAGGTTAAAATACAGGCTGTCTTATTTTATATAATGGTTATTATTAAGAGACCATACAAAAAGGCATATCTGCCTGTTGGCGATGGTTGTAAGCTATATTATGAGCTTTATGGAAATCCTAATGGCAAACCTGTGTTATTTTTACATGGAGGTCCAGGTGCAGGATTTTTAGACGAAGAAAAAGATTTCTTTAATCCTAAAGCTTACAAAGTTATATTCTTTGATCAGAGAGGGGCTGCAAGAAGCAAACCTTTTGGAAGCATCAAGAATAATAATACAAAAAAACTTGTTAAGGATATTACAAGGATTCTGGATTATTTTAAAATAAAAAAGGCACTATTAGTTGGAGGTTCTTGGGGAACTACTCTGGCTTTGGTTTATGCAATAAAGCATCCTGAAAGAGTTTCGGGCTTAATTCTAAGAGGGGTGTTCTTAGCAAATGATGCTAGCATAGCAGATTATACCCAAGGAGGAGTCAAAAAGTATGAACCAAAGGCCTGGGGCAGGTTTATAAAACAAGTTCCACTAGCTTATAGAAAAGATGTTTTGGGTTATTATTTTAAGCAAATGCATTCTAAAGACAAGAGAATAAGAGAGAAGTATCTTTATGAATGGGCTTATTATGAATTTTCCATATCTAAATTAAAGATTTCTGACAAGGAAGTTAGAAAAGCTTTAAAAAAATATTCCTATAGATCTTTATCTATCTTAGAGGTTTATTATTTAAAGAATAGATGCTTTCTGCCAGAGAATTTTATCTTAAAAAATACAAATAAACTTTCAAGAATACCAATTTCTATAATCCATGGAAAGTTTGATAGAGTTTGTCCTATGCGCTTTATGAAACCTTTCTGCAAAAAAGTCAAGCACGCCGAAGTTTATTTTGTTAATGCAGGGCATTCTGAATCAGAACCAGAGATAAAAAAGAAACTTATTTCTGAGATTAAACGTTTTGAGAAGATAGTTTAATGGACGCGTCGGGATTTGAACCCGAGGCCTCATCCAAATAGGAACATCTTCCTGTTTTGCCGAGGATGCGATCTAGTGTCCAACTTTTTTAAAGTTTCCAGACTGATCTACGCGCCCACATCATTTTTTAATGAAAATAGTTTAAAAATATTACGCATGAAGTCATTTATTTAACTAGCTTTCCAATCTTTCCAAATTTTATAAGATTTTTATTTAGTTTGTCTAAGCTATCTCTTAAATCCTTTATTTTTATCCTTCTTTGAGACATGTCATCCCTATTTCTTATGGTAACTGTATTATCTTTTAGAGTTTGATGATCTACAGTGATTCCATAAATGATACCAATCTCGTCTATCCTCCTATACATCTTACCTATCGACCCTGTATGGTCATAAAAGGTTCTGAAGGTTGAATTTAACATTTTATAGACTTCTTTAGCTTTTTTTGGTAAGTTATCTTTGTTTACTAAAGGAAATACAGCTGCATCAAATGGAGAAAATTCTCTTGGGAAGGCGAATAAAGTCCTTTCTTTTTCTTCTTTAAAGAAAATATCTAATAAAGCCCATATGTTTCTATCAATGCCAAAGCTTAATTCTAAGACATGGGGAATTACCCTCTTATTTTCGTGCAGAATTTCTAGTTTTTCTTTTGAACCTTCTTGATGACCTTTTAAGTCATGATCCCCTCTGTAATGGCAACCAGCCACCTCTTTAAATCCTCCAAGTGTTTCTAAATTTATTTCGCAATCAAAATGTATCTTGTTGTAGAAGGCTCTTTCTCCTTCATCTAGCTCTCTTAATCTAAAGTCTTTTTTATCTATCTTCAACTCTCCTAGATAAAATTTCTGCATGTGTGCTAGGTTGTATAGATAGAACTTAGGCAATTTAAGCTTCTTATTTGCTTCATCACAGCTTATTTCTGTTATCTTCCTGCTTTCCTTGTCTTTTGATAGACACAATCTTAATTTATAATTTATAATTTTTGACCAATTATCTGTGTCCTCTATTTTATTAGGGTCGAAAAATATCTGCAATTCAGCTTGCGTGAATTCTCTTAGTCTAAAAAATCCTTGCCTTGGAGATATCTCATTTCTAAAAGCTTTTCCAATCATGGCTAAGCCCATTGGAAGCCTTTCCCTTAAAGCTAAGAATTGCCTTTTGAAAGATAAAAATGGATTTTGCGCTGTTTCTGGAGATAAATAAGCAATCTCCTCGCCAGTCGATCCCAGTTTGACCTCAAACATCATATTAAACCATTTTACATCATCTAAGCTGCCCCCACATCTTGGGCATTTAAGTTTATTGTCTTTGATTATCTTATCAAGTGCTTTTTCTTTAACACCCTCTACATTTGTGTTTAGATCATCTTCTATTAATTGGTCAGCTCTGAATCTAAAATTACATTTTTTACATGAAGTTAGTGGATCATTAAAGTTCTTTAAATGACCTGATGAAACAAAAACCTCTTTAGGCAGGATATAAGAACCCTCTATCTCAAAGTAATTATCATTTAGGCTTAAGAAATAGCATCTCCATAAATTTTCCCATTTGTTTTTAATTAATTTCCCAAGATGCCCGTATGTCCAAAAACCAGCTTTTGCTCCGTAATACTCTGCAGAAGGGTAGAAAAATCCTCTTTTTGTAGCTATATCTATTATCTTTTCTAGCTTATTCATCAAACTCTGGTATACTGGATATGTTTATAATATTTTTGCTCTCAATTCTAGGACAGGCTGTGTTTACCCAGAAGTCTATATTAGGAAAGTTCTCTAAATCAAGCTCATTTAAGTTATCAAAGAAGAAAATATATGATTTTTTATTAAGCTGTTTTTTTAATTTTAATGCAGAAATTAGATCTTTCTGTAATGGTTTTTTTGTTACTAGGATGCCTATGGTTTCTGCACTATAAAACTTAATTAATTTCCCCTTTAGTTTTTTCTCTGATATTTCCAATATCTTTGGATCTAATTGAGAAAATTGGTTCGTTTCTGGATTTAAAGTAAATGTCGGTTTTCCTATCTTTAGTAAAACCTCTAAAGGATGGAATTCTCCTGATCCTATGTAAAGGAAGCAGTCTACTTGAGAGGCTAGTTTTTCTGCTTTTGAAGTATTGCACCCTAATATTTGCCCTATAAAAATGGAATTTGGAATATCTAGGTTTTTAACTTGGTGCAAGTATTGTATTGTTGTTACTAATCCGATTTTACCTTTCATTTTATTTAGATCTAAACTGGTTATAGCTTGTTTAATATCGGTTTTTGCTTTTGCGGGTATGAAAAAAACTTTCATTTTACTTTTAATTTCTCAGCTTTAGCCTTGTTAGAAATAATAGCAGAATTCCCTGAAGGGTCTTCAATGATTACTCTCGTTGGTATATCGCCTAATTTAATCTTCCATATCTTCTTTAGCAGGTTTTTACATTTCTTTTTTATCTCAGGTTCTTCTGCATCGTCTCTTTCTTGCTTTATTATATCCTCAAACCTGTTTAAAACACCTTCAATATTTGATATATAACCTATAGATGCTGGCCCAGGAGTTATAGAAAGCCTTAATTGTGGGAGCTTTATTGCACCTGTAGACGATTTAATAACCCTTATAGTCATATCCTTCTCATTGTCTATGGTTATTGTGTATTTAGATGGCTCTTTTTGCTCTACAGCTTCTACGTCAGCCTTGTTATATTTACAAGAAGAACAATCCATGGAAAATAAATACATCTTGCCAAAGTAAGGAATATCTTTTTGGTCTTCAATTAAAGTCAAAGCGTTTTTATGACAAAAAGGACAGATCTGGTTTGCTAATTTTTCCATTTAATACAATTCTAAAGAAAAAGATATTTAAATGTTTTTATTCTTTTACTTCTTCTGTTTGTTTATTTCTGTATATCTGAGCAAAATTAGGACTAACAACTATCCAATCTTCTCCAAATCCTGCTATATCCCCTTCAATTGCATCACAGGTCTTTTTTAATTTATTTACAGCCCTTTTAAGCTCTATTATGTCTCTGTCTTTGATTGGTTTTATGTTGATTAAAGCTATTGTATAGCCCTCTCTTAAGGAATCTAGAGCGGGTTTGACATCATCAAAATTTTCTATTACAAATGGTCTTATTATAATCTTTGTTCTTTTTGCCTCTTTGCCAGTATCTATCTCTAGATAGTCGCTAGAGCCAGTTTGATCATATTCTTTGTTCTTACTAGAACTAAAAAGCTTTTCTTTTAGCCTCTCCAGATGCTCTTTCATTATAATCTTTGCCTCCACTATATAATTAGGATAATACATAAACAATATATAAATATTTCTATTCTAAACACTCTCTAATAGACTTACTATATTCCATAGCTGAGTCCTTGTATACACTGGTATATTTGGATTATCTGAGAGTTCTTCTAGTTCTTGCAGTGAACGATTTATTTTTACAGCGGTTTTTATATGCTCTTCTCTTAATACCTGCATAGAATTTTTAATACCTTCTCTGACATTTTTGGGGATTGCTTGATCTTTTTCTATTACTTCCAAAGCATTTATGATTTCTCCCAGTTTATTTTCCTCATTGTTCATTTTTCCTCTTTTTTAGACTGAGCATAAGCTCCTCCTGTATTTTTTTTGCTTTTTCACTTAAAGCAGCTTCTTGCTTTTCTAAGTTTTTTACCCTTAATCCTAAGATCTCTTTTTTAGAATTTAGGTCTTTGTTTAAATCGTCTTTATCAGCAGCAATCATGATACTACCTACTATTTTATAAGTTTCTCCTTTTGGAGCCTTCAATTCTTCTAAAGCATTCTCTACTTCCATAAGTTGTGCTTGGAAAGTTTGTTTTTGCATAGAAAAATTTTGAAGGCTTTGCTCCAATATCTGTAACTCTGCTACACCCCTTTCTATATCTTCTTTTTTCATCTTGCCTCAACCTTAGAAGTTACTATTCTTGGTTTAAACAATATCTTAGAACCACAATGAGGGCATCTTATTTTTTTCTTTATATAATCCTGTTTAACTACTTTATCACAATCAAAGCATTTGTATAGCACCATTTTACACTTCGTAAGCTTTAGCGGCTACTTTTGTATTGCATTTTTTGCAGTCCCAAATACCGCTAGACAACCTTTTTAGTTTTATATAATGGCAATTTGGGCATTTATAAACCTTTTTTTGCTTTAACTCTATCTCAAGCACTTTTTTCCTTATTGTTTTCCCGTATCTAACACCAAATCTTCCTGTAAGTCCAACTTTTTTAGTTTTTGCCATTTTGCTTTAAGAAAGTCTATTTTATCCTCTAAAAACGAATTTATAAAACTATTGTTTTGCTGTTTTAATCAGTAAGCTTTATTAGATTGTTTTTTTATCTGCCTACTTTATGGGAATACGTAAATCTCCTAAATATGTTCAGCAATTAACACTTGGGGAAGAATCTTACTTGAGAAGTATAAAGTGTCTTGAAAGAAGACTTAAACAAACCTTTGTTGAGGACCATTATCGGAGCTTTATAAGACTTGGTCTTATGGAACCTATCGAGGACTATGAATCCAAAACATATGAAATTTTCAAGCGATATATGCAGACCTTAAGATCAAGCCTTTATAATGCCTGCTTTGGCATTAATACTACTTTTATCAAAGAGATATCATCAAGCAAGATATACATCCTTATCCTATAGACCTTTGCAGCCTTTGCATAGACTATTTTAGTTCTACAGAGCTTTTAGCTTATAATATAAATAATCTCTTTTTTAGACGAATAGAAAATGAATCAGCTTTAATCAATATGGGGCTGCCCGGATTTGAACCGAGATCGCGAGGTCCCAAACCTCGAAGCATAACCAAGTTGGCCCACAGCCCCTATAGAAAATAAAGATAGAATTCTTTTTATAAAGTTTGTTGATTTATTTTTTCTCTTTTTTAGGCTCTTCTTTTTTAGCTATGTCTTTTTTAGCTACAGGCTCTTTTACCTCTTTTCCTTCTTCTTTAACTTCTCCTGCTTTCTCCTCCACTTTTTCTTCAACTGCAGCTGGTTTTTCTACAACAACCTTTTCAGCTTCCTCTAATGCTTTTAATTTCTCTTGTTCGATTCTTAGTTTTTCCTGAACTACTTCTAACTGTTGCTTAAGTAAGGCTTTTTTGCTTTCATCCATCTCAGTCTTTTCAGCTTTTATCAAAGAGTCATATTCGCCTTCATCAACCTCTTTGTTAATATCTTTTGGGAATTTCCCTTCTATTAAGACTCCTAGTGAACCGCAACTTCCAATAATATTCTTTATAGCAGCTTTTAGAGAATTTACAGTCATAGAGTCTTTTTTCATCAGAGCTATTTTAATTACTTGCTCCATTGAAATATTTCCTATCTTCTCTATATTTGGTTTGCCCGAACCCTTTTCTATTACTAATTCTTTTTTTATTAATTCAGAAGATGGAGGAGTCCCAATAGTGACTTCAACTTCTTTTGTCTCTGTATTTACGATTACTTTAACAGGAACCTTCATACCTTTAAATGAAGACGTTTTAGTATTAATCTTCTGCACAACCTCGCCGATATTAACTCTTAATGGCCCCAGTGACTGGCCTAAAGCTGCACCTGCTGTAGCTTTTCCACCTTCTACCATTAATTCAACTGTTTCTTTACTCATCTTTTTCTTCAGACTCTCTTCTTATGACTTTTACAGAATCAAGTTTAACTGTTATTGGTATTGGCACAGTAGACTCTAATAACTCAACAACAACTTCTTCCTTTGCTTGATCGACCCTATTTACTTTAGCTTTTTCTCTTTTAAATGGACCTGCAATTATCTCGACAATATCATTTCTTTGTATATTTACCTCTACTTTTATTTGTTCTAGCATATGCTCTATCTCCTCATATCTTACTGGTTCTGGAAGTAGTGATTTTGCATAAGGAACTCCTTGAAAAGCTTCTTCAGCATCATCTTTTGATGCGGCTTCTAGAAAAATATAGCCTCTTAATCCATGAGGTCTTATTACAGCGTATACTCCTAGGTTTCTTTTCTTTATATGAGAAGTTATAAAGTCCATGACTTGGTCTTCTCTATTTGCCGTTGTTTTTAATGTAAAGATATGCGTCATCTTATTAATTCCCAGGCTAATTTTATTACAAACCCTAATAAGCCTATGATAAGTATTCCTATGCCTGTTACCTTTGATATTATCTTAAACTCTTCTTTACTTGGTTTTTTTGTTACTTTAAAGACCCTCTTGCTTTGTATAATAAACCCTTTAAATTTCTTCCAGATTGATGGTTTTTCTTCTATTATAGGCTGGCTTGTATTAGGATTGTTCAAATTATCCATTTTTAAATGTTTTTAAAAGAATCATGTATTTAAAGGTTATGGGTTGATAAATTTTTAAACTTTAGTCAATGAATTCTATTCCAAACTCATTTTCCATTTCAGACTTTTTCTTTTCTTTAAGACCTTTTTTAGGTCCAAATATTTGTGGGGATTGTACCCCTGTTGCTATTAACATAACCCTTATTGTCTTTTCTAAGTCTTCAGAAATCTGAGCCCCCCAGATAATTCTAGCATCATCTTCTAGTTTTTCAGAGATAGTCTCAACAACTTTTTTAGCTTCATCTAGAGTCATGTCATAGCCTCCAGAAATATTTATTAAAGCTCCTGTAGCCCCATTAATTTCTACATCTAATAAAGGATTGTTTAGTGCTTTTTCAACTGCTTCTTCCGCCCTATTTTCAGTGTCAGATTCACCAACACCAATCATTGCAATTCCACCTTTGCTCATAATTGTTTTGATATCAGCAAAATCTAGGTTAACCAAGCCAACTTTTGTTACTAATTCAGCTATACCTTTAACAGCATTTGTTAAAATCTCATCAGCAACTTTAAATGCGGTGTGTAATGGAAGATCTGGAGCTAATTCAAGTAATTTATCATTTGGAATAACAATTAAAGTATCAACAACATTTTCTAGTTTTTCTAATCCTATTACAGCATTTTCATATCTTGCAGTTCCTTCCATTGCAAATGGCATCGTAACAATTGCTACTGTTAAACATCCTAGTTTTCTTGATATATCAGCTAATACTGGTAAAGAACCTGATCCTGTTCCCCCCCCTAATCCACATGTTAGGAAGACCATGTCAGCTCCTTGTAGTCTTTGTTTGATTTCATGTTCACTTTCTTTAGCAGCATCTTCACCAACTTTTGGTACTGACCCAGCACCCATACCTTTTGTGAGCTCTTTTCCTAGTAAAACTTTAATATCGCTATTTGTGTAAAGAAGATCTTGAGCATCTGTGTTTAGAGCTATTGTTTCAGCACCAGCAATACTTACTTCTGTCATCCTGTTGATAGTATTGTTACCTGCTCCACCACTACCTAAAACTTTTATCTTAGCCTTTTGTTTAGAAACAAGCTCTTCTAGTTCTTTGTCTATTTCTTTAACTGATCTTAAACCAACATTAGTATATATCTTTTGTTCCGCTTTTATGTCTTGTACAAATGCTTCTTCCATCTTTTTATGATTTTAAGCTTAAGTAGTATTTAAGCTTATTTGTTCTCTATTATAATTTTTACTTCTTTTATTTCCGAGATTAATTCTTTAATTTTGTCTTTTAAAGCTGACTCAAGTTCATTTGGAAGCCCTTCCTTTAGAATTATTTCTGCCGTTTCTTTATCGATCTTAGTATTTGGCCCTTTTAGAAGCAGGAGCATTCTTAGCAAGGAGTCTAGTTTTTCTTTAGTCTCTTTTACTATCCTCTTAATTTTTATTTCATATGAGATTTCTTTTCCAGATAATGGATGGTTAAAATCTATGTAAGTTCTTCCGCCTGTTACTGTTCTTATTAGACCTATCTTACCGTCAAGATTTAATTGCAATCCCGGTCGCGGATTAATATTCTTTTCCTTAAATACAGAAGTTGGATATATTCTTATTAATTTTGGGTCTCTTTTACCAAAAGCTTCTTCTGCTGATAAGTCTATTATGAAGTTTCCTATATCTTTTCCAATAAGCTTTTTGTCTAATCCAATAAGAATATGTTTCTGTCCTAAGCAGATAATTATAGGACCATATCTTAGATCTGGATTAAAAATATTTTTTTCTTTTGCTAATTTTTCATCTGTTAGGTCAAAGATTATTTCAGTGCCTTTGATCTTAGCTATATACTCTACTTCTATGAAATCTCCTTCTTTAAGCATTGGATTAATTTTTTTGGGATATTAATAAAGGTTTTCATATCTTCTTATAAAATCTGGGAAAAAAGATAACCTTTATAAATCTATTAACCTTAAAATTTTTTTTATGGCTGAAAAGACAGTAGCTAGCATAGGCAGCTTAAAACCTGGCAGGTATGTTATTTTTGAGGATAAAGTATGCGTCCTAAAAAGCATAGAAACCTCTAGAACTGGCAAACATGGCCATGCAAAATGCAGAGTAGAAGCTATAGGCGTTTTGGATAATTCAAAAATAATTAAGATTATCCCTGCTCATGATAATGTTGAAGTGCCTATAATTGAGAAAAAGAGTGCACAAGTATTATCTATTCAAGGTGATACTGCTAATGTTATGGATATGGAAAGTTACGAAACTTTTGATTTGAAGATTCCAGATGAATTAAAGAATGATATAAAAGAAGGTGTTCAAGTGATGTATTGGATAATATTAGATAATAAAGTTCTAAAAGAGGTTAGAAGTCAATAATGGCAAAATTTTTAGAAGCATCCAATAGGCTTTTTAGGAACGTTTATGTTTGTAAGGACTGCAAGGCTAAGATTAAAGCACAACCACTAAAGATCTTAGGAAAAAAAATTGCTTGTAGAAGATGTCAAAGTAAGGCCTTTAGGCCAATTAAAAGTAAAAAGTAAGGTTAATTGATGGCAAATTATGATTTAATCTTTGGAATCCTTTTTTATGTTTTAGTTATATTCTTCTTTTATATTATGAGGAAGAATGTTACTATCAAAGGCATTCTTTTTATTTATAGAACTAAAGCTGGTTTAAAAGCTATGGATAAAATAGCTAATATCTTTCCTAGACTCCTTAAAGGTATGGAGCCTGTTAGCATAATTATTGGTTTTATTTCAATGGCAGCTTTGTTTATTTTCTTGATTTACTATACTTTTTTGCTGTTTATTAGACCAGATACTCCTGCAGCTTTAGCTCCTTTATTGCCTGGAGTTAGAATTCCTGGATTACCTATTTTACCTTTTTGGTTTTTTATAATCTCAGTATTCTTTATTATTATAGTTCATGAATCAGCTCACGGGGTTTTTGCAAGACTTCATAATTTAAAGATAAAAAGTTCCGGCTTAGTTTTTTTAG
>DAISWR010000020.1:0-4588 GCA_036826255.1 Nanobdellota archaeon
GCTTGGATGATGTTTCTTCTATAGAATTAGTAAGTAATATTTATAAATCACAAAAGGGGAAGAATAAACAGTTTTCATCTTAAAGAGGAATTTTGTTGACAGGAAAAGATGGAAATTAGGAAGATATGCAGTGACAGAAAATACATAGAAAGGGTAAAAGAATTAAAAAATCTGGAATTAATTTCTAGTAAAGAAAAAGCAACTGGTATGTTTATCAGTATAAATAATAAACATTATGAGCCTGCTTGGTTAGATGAATCAGACAAGCCTATAATTCCTCAAAAACTGCGCGGTGGAAAATGGTTAAAAGCCATGGATGAACTTAGTTTTTATCATTACTATCAATTACACATTTACAAATCTTACAATCCACCTAGGCTAAATAAAGACTTAAGTAAATTAACTGATTCTGATAGTTTAATCATCACTAGATTAAGAACAGAAGAAGTAAGTTTAGAAACAGAGCTAATATTAAGAAAAAGATATCCTAATTTTTATGCAGGGCATGCACCAACCCTTACAGATTATGTTATCTTAAATTCATTAAAAACAGTTACACCTAATTGTGCTGTTGTCTCTTCAGGGATTTATGATCCAAATAATCAAATTCTTTCAGCAGTTTCTTTAGAACAAAAAGTAGGTCACCTGGATCATAAAAGCTTGGCAGCAATTTCTAAGGCTGATTCAATGTTCTTTCTTTTTAAAGCATTAGCTACCTTTAGTAGAGACGAATTTGACAAAGGAAGAGAAAGAATGAAGAAGTACTATAAAAAAGAAACAATGTTCTTTGATTTGAAAAATAATTGTTTGCTATAATAAAAATAAAAGAAGAATGGCTAATGCCCTAAGGCATTAGCACAAACCACCACATCAATGAAGGCACGAGATATTTGGGGGGTGTTAGTTAAAATTAGCAAGTGCCTCCAATGAACATTATAGTAAGTCAATGCCTAATTCTCTGCTCATTGCTCTAATTTCTTGGCTAGGTTTTGTTGGATCAGTTTTACCCAATATATATGGAGAGTTAACACCTGCTACAATAGTCATTACTCTTAACTTTCCTCTCATACTGTCATCAACTCTTGCTCCCCAGATTACATTTGCGTCTGGATCTAGACCTTGAGTAACCAATTCTCCAATTTTACTTACTTCTTCAAGTGTTAAGTCAGGTCCACCTGATACGTGGATTAAAGCCCCGCCAGCTCCTTCATAACTTACATCCAACAAAGGATTGTTCATAGCTCTTCTTACAGCCTCTTCAACTCTGGCATCTTTCCTGTCACTCTCACCTACACCAACAGCGCATACTCCACCAGATTTCATAATTGCCCTTACATCTGCATAATCTAAGTTAACTAATGATGGAATTGCTATTGTTTCAACTATGCCTTTAATCATTGTAGAAATCAATTCATTAGCAACAGCAAATGCTTGTCCTATTGGTAAGTTACCAGCAATATTTACTAACCTATTATTGTCAATAACAATTACAGAATCACAAACCTGCCTCAACTGTTGCAGTCCAAATTCTGCTTTATCAATTCTTGCTCTTTCAATATTAAAAGGCATTGTTACTGTTCCAACAACTATAGCTCCTATTTCTCTAGCAACTTGTGCTATAACCGGGGCTATGCCTGTTCCAGTACCTCCACCAAGTCCTGCACAAACAAAAACCATATCAGACCCTTTAATAGATTCTTTTAACTCTGTAATGCTTTCTTTTGCAGCATCTCTTGCAACATTAGGATATCCTCCAGCACCAAGTCCTTTAGTTATATCTTTTCCTACAAGAATTTTTTTATCAGCTTCGTGAACATCTAGATGCTGTTTATCAGTATTAACTGCTATAACCTCGGCTCCTTGTATGCCTTTTTTATACAACCAACTCGTGGCATTTCCGCCGCCGCCACCGACACCAACTACTTTTATATTTGCTTGACCAACTGGGAAGACAGTATTTGCTTTTTCATTTTCTTCCTGACTTTTTAACGCATCTTGTATAATAAATTCCATTAGGTTTTCCCCCTTTTTTAGGTTTCTTTGAATCTTTTTCTATTTTTGTATAAGCCTACTAAAAGTACATGCTTACCAAAACCTTTATATACTTGTGAAGCATCTACTTTTTTAGAAAGAGATTTAAATTACCCAAATTTGAAACTCTTCAAAGCTTAAAAGTCTAACTAAGAATGCCCAATTCCACGTTAGATACAAATGAACTTAGGTTTTTGATGCCCAATCAAAAACATAATGTTTTTATTTAATTTTTCTATAACATATTCAATATTTAAATATTATGAAAGTAGAATCTGTACTTTCCAAAATTTATTTTCTAGGATATATAATCTTTTTCTTAAATTTCTTTTAGTTTATCGTCTAAAAATAAAAATTTATTTCATAAAGTTTTTATATACCACAGACATTTAGATTTAATGCCAAAAGATGCAAAAGGTGGTGATTTTGTGGAAATAACAAAATTAGATGGCGCTATAAGAGGTACCTTAATGCCTTCTCATAGCAAAGATACTATTGTAGTAAAACTCTCTTCTGGTTATAATCTAGCTATAAGAAAGGGTAAAATTAAAAAGATAACTTTATTAAAAAAACTTTCTAAACAAAAAAAGGAGAGAATAGGCATAAAACATAAAAAAGGCCTAAAAACAGTAACTATACTGCATACAGGTGGGACCATAGCCTCTGAAGTAGATTATGAGACTGGTGCTGTTACACCCCAATTTTCCCCAGAAGAAATAACATCAATGTTCCCAGAATTAGAAAACCTTGTTAATGTAAAATCAAGGTTAATCTCCAACATGTTCTCTGAAGACATGAACTTCTCGCATTATAACAATATAGCTCAAGAAATTGAAAGAGAAGTGAAAGGAAAGGTAGATGGTATCATCATAAGCCATGGGACAGATACATTACATTACACATCGGCTGCATTAGCATTTATATTAGAAGATCTAGACATACCAGTTATATTAGTAGGTGCTCAAAGATCTTCAGATAGAGCTTCGACAGATGCAAAGATTAATTTAATTTGCGCTGCTAAATTTATTGCTAAAACAGACTTCTCAGAAGTAGCGATTTGTATGCATGAGAACATGGAAGATGAAACATGCTTGATACTTCCAGCTTGTAAAACCAGAAAATTGCATTCTTCAAGAAGAGATGCATTTAAGCCAATAAATACAAAACCATGGGCAAGAGTTTACTTTAATGAAGACAAAATCGATGTTGTAGACAACAGATTCAGAAAAAAAGAAAATAGAAAATTAAAATTAAATTTGTTCAATGAAAAGCTAAAAATTGGGCTTTTAAAGTCGCATCCAAATATGATAGCTGATGAAATAAAAAGATATGAAAGGTTTGATGGGTTAGTATTAGAAGGCTATGGCATAGCTGGAAACTTCCCAATAAATGAAACAGATGAGTTTACAAAAGAAAACACCAAGATCTATAATGAATTAAAGAAGTTAGCTAATAAAATACCTGTTATAGCAAGCTCCCAAACAATCTTTGGAAAAATTAATATGAATGTATATTCCACTGGAAGAAAATTACAAGAGATTGGGATTATAGGAGGTCTTTCTGATATGACGGCAGAAACAGCTTTTATCAAACTAGCCTGGTTATTAAGTAATCATCCAAAGCAGGTTAAAGAACTTTTTATGCATAACCTAAGAGGAGAACTATCCCTCAGGTTGTCTGATACAGCTTTTATCTAGTAAGATCTCCTTCAAAAAATCTAAATAATTACACAAATAAGGTGGTAAGTTAATATGGAAAAGATAGATTATGAAAAGATAGGTTTTAAATGTGGACTGGAAGTTCATGCACAATTAGAAACTCATAAATTATTCTGCAAATGCCCTTCTTTGGTTAATGATCCTAATAAGACAGATATTTTCATACAAAGAAGATTAAGAGCGCCAGCAGGAGAAACAGGCCATATTGATATAGCTGCCTTACATGAATTAAAAAAAGGAAAATCCTTCATTTATGAGGCAAAACCAACATCATCCTGCTTAGTTGAATTAGATGAATCCCCACCAGAATCATTAAATCATGCTGCTTTAGAAACAGCCTTGCAGATAGCTTTAATGCTGAATTGCCAGGTCGTGGATGAAGTTATTTTTATGAGGAAGACAGTTATTGACGGAAGCAATACAAGTGGGTTCCAAAGAACAGCTCTAATTGGATTAAATGGTTATATAAAAACATCAAAAGGCAGGATTGCAATAGCAACAGTTTGTTTAGAAGAAGAATCTGCAAAGAAAATTAAAGAAGATTCTAAAACAACAACTTATAGCCTGGATAGACTAGGTGTTCCTCTAATAGAAATAGCAACAGATGCTTCAATAAAAGATAATGAGCATGCAAAAGAAGTAGCCTCTTTTATTGGGATGGTAATAAGATCCACTGGGAGATCAAAAAGGGGGTTAGGGACAATAAGGCAAGATGTTAACATATCTATAAAAGGTTCTTCTAGAGTAGAAATAAAGGGTTTCCAAGATTTAAGATCAATACCAGAGGCAATAGACAACGAGGTTAAAAGATTAATTAAACTAAAAGATCATAAACCAGA
>DAISWR010000020.1:4688-9525 GCA_036826255.1 Nanobdellota archaeon
TGAGCCAGTATAAAATAAAGTTTAGCAATCTAGAACCTTCTTTAATAGCATCAATATTAACAGAAATGCCAAAGGAAATAAAATCAAGATTTAACTTAGATTATAGCTTTAAGGAAAAAGATTTTTACTTTGTTCTAGAGGCAATAAATCAAAATAAAGTGCCTAAGGACTCAGCTTTAGAAATTCTAGTAGAGATTGCAAAGGGTAAAGAACCAAATCTGGATAGATACAAAAAAGCTGATGATGAAGAATTAGAAAAGTATATAAAAGAATTAGTAAAGAAAAATAAAGAACTATCAACAAATGCTTTAATGGGGGAGATAATGAAGGAGTATAAAGGCAAGGTTGATGGTAAGAAAGTGATGCAAATCTTGAAAAGACTAAGATGAAAAACTTTAATGCTTTCTTGTATACTGCAATAGTAATTGTTCTGCTAATTACAGCTTTCTTAATACAAGAAAAAAGATTAGAGTTGCATGCAAAGGAGATTTGTAAAAAAAATAACTTGAGCTATGAGAGCAAAATAAAAGAAAATCTTGTTACTTTAAAGGCTGCTCTATGCAGAACAAAATGTGATAATGACTTCTGTAAGGTACAATTTTACCAGATTAAACAATAACTTTTTTCTCTCTTATTAGACAATATACCAAAAATACCAGTAAAACAGCTGCCATTAAAAATCCAAAATAAGCTATTAAATCGCTCTTTCCAGAATTTAATACCAATCCAGAGCCAATGACTAATGCTGCCACTAGAATCCCTAAGATAATCCCCCTGCTGCTACGTCCGACTTCTTTCTCCAATTCAACGACGTCTTTATGTTCTAATTGTAGTTTTAATTGTCCTTCCTTTAATCTTTCTAAAATATCTGCTGCCTGCCGAGGCAAATTCTTAAAGTCCTTCCTGAGTTTAAACAAATCCAGGAAAGCTCCTTTAAATAACTTAATAGGGGTTGTTCTCTGCTTAATAATCTGCTGGACAAAGGGTTTTGATTCTTCTATTAAGTTAAACTGGGGATATAATTCCCTGCCTAAACCTTCTGCTGTTATAAATCCCTTACTCAATAAAACTAAGTCAACTGGGATCTTTGCACCATACTTTACCCCCAGATTTATTATATCAACTAATAGTCTACCTGGATTTATCTCTTCCAATCTTCTATCATAGTACTCGCCCAAATAATCAATCAAATCCTCTTTAAGCTCGTGATTGTCGATTGACTTGTTTATAATGCCGATGTTATTAAAACCATTAACAATGCCTTCCATATCTTTTCTATTCAAGGCAACAAACAAATCTGTCAAGCTTTCTCTCATCTCTTGATCTAACTTACCCATTATCCCAAAATCCAAGAAAGCAATCCTATCAGACCTCAAAACTAGGATATTAGAAGGATGTGGGTCTGCGTGGAAAAATCCAAAATCAAAAACTTGTTTAAAGTAACTATTAATTATTGTCTTGGCTACTTTTTTTCTATCAAATTGTCCTTTAAGCTCTCCAACTTTAATGCCTTCCATAAAGCTCATAGTTAAAACTCTTTTAGAACTGTAATCCCAATAAACCTTAGGAACTCTAACACTCATATCGTCTTGAAAATTTCTATAAAACCTAGAAATATGCCTGCCCTCTATATTATAATCAAGTTCTTCTTTTGTGTATCTTTCAAACTCTCCTATAATTGCTTTTAGATCAATATTCTTTAATATAGCACTATGTTTTGTAAACAACTGAGCTAGATGATACATTATATCAATATCATCCATTATTATCTCCCTTATATTAGGCCTCTGTATTTTAACAGCTACTTTCTCTCCATTCTTTAGCACAGCTTCATGGACCTGGCCTATAGATGCACTTGCTATTGGTTTTTCTTGAAAGCGAGAAAAAATAGCTCCCATTTCTTGTTTAAGCTCTTTTCTTATTATTTCCCTGACGTTCTCAAATGAAAAACTTGGGACATCATCTCTTAACTTCTTAAATTCCTTACAGTATTCCTCATCTATTAAATCTGGTCTTAAACTTAATAACTGCCCTAATTTAATGAAGGTAGGTCCTAATTCCTCAAAGGCCTTCGTCAATCTAACAGCATCGCTTTGCTTCATTGCCATAACTTTATGCATAAATCTCTGTCTTCCCATATATGGCAAGTAAGAATGAAGCTTTATATCATCAAAAAAATGACCAAAACCATATTTTGTAAAAACCGTAACAATCTTGCTTATCCTATTAGCGTCCCTAAACCCCTGCACTAAATCCATAAACTACACTTAATATATTTTATTTATATAGTTATCTTTTCAATCAGAAAACTTATAAAACCCCTGTTATCTCATTATCTTATGATTAATAAAGGGCAGTTTGGTGCTATAAAAAGGGAACTGATAAACCTAAGCAAAAAGAGAGAAAGAATAATGCAGGATTCTAGAGAGGTAATTAATCTCTCTAAACAAATAATTCATACAGTGCATAGAGATGACTTTAAACCACTTAAGCCTCTAATAAAAAAAATGGAGGGTAAAGTCAAAAATATTCTTAAAAGCCCATTAGACTTGGACATTAATAGGGTTGCTTTACAGGAATATGTAGAGGCTATGGCATATTATCATTTCATTAAATATAAAACTCTGATCTCAAAATCCACTTTAAAGGTGGATGCAGAAGCATATTTGCTTGGATTAGCTGACTTATCAGGAGAGCTGGTAAGAAGAGCTGGGGCAGAGATTATAAGAAGAAACCATAAAGAAGCTGAAAGGATCAAAAAATTTGTAAATCTACTATATGGAGAATTTATCAAATTTGATTTAAGAGGATCAGAACTAAGGAAAAAATCTGATGCATTAAGATGGAACCTCAAAAAACTAGAAGAAATAATGCTGGACTTTACTAGAGCTGTAAGGAGAAGATAAGATGCTAAGAACACATACTTGCGGTCAACTTTCCAAGAAAGACAAAGGAAAAGAAGTAACTTTATGCGGATGGGTTGATACAACTAGGCTGCAAAAAAACTTCAGCTTTATTGACTTAAGAGACATATATGGGGTAACACAGTTATTCTTAGATAAAAAATTCAATCAAGATGTTATAAATCTAAAAAAAGAATCTGTAATAAAGATAAAGGGAGAGGTCCAAGTAAAACCACAACCTAATCCAAAATTAAAAACAGGGGATATAGAAGTAAAAGTCTCTTCTTTAGAAATCTTAAATGAAGCAGTTTCCCCATTGCCTCTAAATCTAGATAAAGAAATTGAATCATTAGATGAGACTAGATTAAAATACAGATACCTTGACCTAAGAAGGCCTCAATTGCAAAAAAATTTAATTGTCAGGCATAAAATATTCAAAGCTATCAGGGATTATCTAGATTCTCAAGATTTTATTGAGGTAGAAACTCCTTTATTAGCAAAGTCAACTCCGGAGGGAGCGAGAGATTATTTGGTTCCTTCAAGGATACACTCAAAAAAATTCTTTGCTCTTCCACAATCTCCACAAATCTTTAAACAATTATTGATGATAGCTGGTTATGACAAATATTTCCAACTAGCAAAATGCTTAAGAGATGAAGATTTAAGAGCTGACAGACAACCAGAGTTCACACAATTGGACTTAGAGATGAGTTTTGTGGAGCAAGAAGATGTTTTTAATATAACAGAGCGAACACTGAAGTACGTCTTTAAAAAAGTTCTAGATAAGGACATTAAAATTCCTTTTCCCAGGATTACATATAAAGAAGCAATTAAGAAATATAAAACAGACAAGCCTGATTTAAGAAAAGACAAAAAAGAGTTTGCATTTTTATGGGTTGTTGATTTTCCATTATTTACCTACAGCGAAGAAGAAAAAAGATATGTTTCTGAACACCATCCCTTCACTGGTGCAAAGGAATCTGATATAAAATTCATAGAAAAAAATCCTGAAAAGGTAACTTCCCTAAGCTATGATATAGTATTAAATGGAACTGAACTAGGATCTGGTTCTATAAGGATTAATAAAAAAGACTTGCAAATAAAGGTTCTGAAAGCATTAGGACTATCTGAAAAAGAAATTAATGAGAAATTTGGGTTTTTAATTAATTCATTCTCACATGGAGCACCACCATTCGGAGGAATTGCTCTTGGCTTAGACAGGCTAGTTGCTATTATGACAGATAATGAATCTATAAGAGAGGTTATTGCATTTCCAAAAAACAAAGATGCCAAGGATCTTATGCTAGATTCTCCATCAGAGATTTCGAAAGAACAATTAAAAGAATTAGGAATAAAATTTGAAAAATGAACTTCATAACTATACAAGAGGCTTTGGACAAAAAGAAAGGAGAGGTGTCCTTAAGAGGCTGGGTATATAGAGAGAGAAAGCAAAAAGAGGTAATTTTCATAGTCTTAAGAGATGCTTCAAATATAATCCAGTGCGTAGTTAAGAAAGATAAAGTAAGTAAAAAAGAGTGGGATGGTGCTAATAAGATCCTAATAGAATCATCAGTAGAACTGGAAGGAACTTTAAAAGAAGACAAAAGGGCTCCAACAAATTATGAACTACAGGTTTCTAAACTGAATATTATACATCTAGCAGAAAAGTTTCCAATAACAAAAGATCAGTCTCCAGAATTTTTGCTTGACATAAGGCATTTGTCATTAAGGTCCAGAAAACTAACTAATGTTCTAAAAGTGAGGTCTACAGTATTCAAAGCTATTCATGATTACTTCAGGTCACTAGGTTATTATGAGTATCATTCTCCTTGCTTCACACCAAATGCAGCAGAAGGAGGATCTACACTATTCAAAGTAAATTATTTTGGAAAAGAAGTATACTTAACGCAAACATGGCAGCTTTATGCAGAAGC
>DAISWR010000021.1:0-9328 GCA_036826255.1 Nanobdellota archaeon
TCGATTCTAGCCATTAATCTTATTTCTTTTTCGTCTACTACGCTTCCGTCAGCGTCTCCTCTAACATCAACTTCGATATCTAAAGTTGAATCTGTTTCAACATAAATATCACCGCTAGTTGATGGTATACCATTGATCTCAGCATTAATTGCATTAGGTGTAACCGCAACCGCAGATACTGCAGTAACTAAAGCTACAACTAAAAGCATCAGTGAGATTACAATATTTTTTATTTTCATTTTTCGCGCGCCTCCATTGATATGGTTTAATATAATTGCTATTTTTTAGTGGTTATATCATATATATAAATGTTTCGTTTTTGTTGTTATTGGAGAATGGTAATTAAATAACATTTATACTGAACAATTTTTTGTCAGTAAATTCATCGTTACTTAGTAATAACTCAACTAAATATTCTCCTTTCTTTGTTGCTTTTGGTATGTCAATTATGAATCCCACCCATTTAGTATCTTGAACGCCTAGATTAAATTTAGATATAGGGGATTGTATTCCTAGCTCTGGGACTATTACCTGGAATCTTAGATCCTTTTCTTTATGGTGCCCGCTGTTAAATATTCTGCTGAATATATCAATTGAAGATCCTGCTTTAACTTCACTATTGCTGAAGTCAACAGCACTTAAGCTGAATTTATGAGGGAACTCAAATACCTTTAATATAAAGAATTGCAATCCAGTTAATGAACCATCTGAAACTTGTATTGCTACAGATACATCATCACCAACAAAGTCTTCATCTGGCGTCCATTCAACTAACCCAGTTGCTGAATTGATTGTCATGCCGTTAGGACTATCTACTAGGGAGAATACTAATTGATCATTTTCTTCGTCACTAGCATCTGCATCATATTTATATAATAAATCTTGTATTGCTATTGTTGATGGGGTTGTTATTATTGCAGGTGCGCTATTTACTCCTAAAGGATCTACAAATACAATAAAAGAATCCTGGTCATTAAATACTGTATCAGATACTTGTACAGTTACTTGAGAGTATCCATAACCTAAGGGAGATGTACAGTCTATGTATCTATTATTATCTATTGAACAGCTTATTAATGAAGGATTTGACTGCGTTACAATTGAATACCTTAAATCTGTTGATAATGTGTCTTGATCTAGAGTATATGCATATAAATCAATCACGTTATCTAAAGCAGAACTGCCTTCTAGTATAGTAATATCCGGCAGGTTACTTAAGCTTGGAGCTGAAGAAGGCTTTTGATTTACAAAGAATGATTGTGAAGCTGTCTCAGCCAAATTATTAAGTCCATTACATAAAGATGAGGACGCAATAGCTGTTACACTTATATCGTAAAATCCAGTTAATGTTGATGGTATATTTACATCAAAGCCAAATGCTTGTGCATCAAAGTTATTCTGATTAGCCTGTAAAGTCAATGACCCTGAATCTACTAATGATCCAGAGGTTCTATGAATTAAATTATAAGTTACTGAAGTTGGCACTGAAGTTAAAACTGAAAGTTCATCAGCATGGCTGCTTATTTTTTCTCCACTTATAGTTATTACGTCTCCAGCTGTTGGGAATTTATCGCTTGTAGCTAAGTCATTTAATAAGGTATAACAAATATTTTTAGGAACTTCATCTAGTACATGAATATTCTTTTGGGCGTATTGCTGTTGTGAAGCTAAACATTTACTGTCTGTTACATCAGTTGTTGCTCTAGCTGTATAATCTCCTACTTCATCTGGAGTCCATGTAAACTCTACCCTTTGTGATCCTGAGTATGGGATTGTTATAGACTGGGTCTGAGTAAAGACAACGTTCCCATTTGCATCTGTAACGACTAATGTTACATCTGTATCAACAGAATAATGATCTGCTAATGCAGGAGGAACATAATCTAATGGTCCTGAAGATTGAATTGCTGCATAAGTTGTTGCATCCAAAGAAGCATCTAATGTTATTATGATAGGTATGTTGGGCTGTACATCATTTATAGTTTCAAATGTATCTATGGGAGCTGTACAACTTGTTTTTTTGCTTAAGTATTTTGTATATGGCCCCTGAGGATCACTTGGGTCGGTTCCAGACCAACCTGGATTTTGTTCCCAAGGAATAAAACCATCCTTATAATAGTATACTCCATACCCATATTGAGATTGTAAAATTGTTGGATAAGTTAATTGAATGCTATCTAAAGGACCTGAATTTACACTAAATATCTGATCGCCGACACTACTGCATGTTGAATCTAAACAAACATAACCAACTACATTAAAGTTAGTTATAGGATTAGTTGTTGTTGATAATTCACCATTTTCATTAATTAAACCTTCTCTTATTACATAATCTGCTGTTCTTTCAGCACTAACTAAAGTCACTGAAAGCAAGAATATTATCAATATTGATAGTAATAATTTTGTCATTTTTATCTGCCCCCAGGCCCTCCAATTCCTTCATTATTCCCAATAGGTGGGATTATTGGTGATTCTCCGCCGCCCCCATTTCCGCCAGCGCCAGATATACCGGCTATAGCAAATGGCAATGCTGTAGTTGCAATACCAATAAAAGCACTTAATCTATGCTCGTTTGCAGACATATTAATTGGCTTATCAGTAGCTCCATATTCAAGAGCTGTAACTAAATCTATGAATCTCTTTGATTCCTCAACTGCAAGACCTTCATAACCGCCAGATTGACCTAGATGTGTTGTTAAAGCCTTGAGAAGACCCCAAACAGGGATTGCATCGTCTAAACTTAGACCATTCCCAACTGTAATCGTACTTGCAGCCTCAGCTTCTTTCCTTGTTAAATACCAGATTGCACTGTGCAACTCGCTTTCTCTAATCTCATTTTTTTTATAAGCATCTGATAATTGCTTTCTTATTGGATGAGTATATGAACGAAGATCGTAATCTGTTCCACCTTTAGCAATATTCTCTAGATCGTCTAACTTGATTCCTTGATGCTCTACTACCTTTTTACCAAGACTGTAAGGATCATTGCCTGTAGTTGTCCTTTCTAATACTTCATAAGTATTTGAGATTTCTCTGTCATAATAGCCAAATTGTCTTCCAATCATTGTAAGTAAACGTGTAGCAGTTTTAAGATCAGCTGCTTTATTTTGGAATCCATCCACTATTTCTTGAAGTTCTTTCTTTTTCTTTGAATCTAATATGTTTTTTATATTGTGCTCTGCTCTTCTCTTTTCACCTTCAATATAACCATTTTTAAGACGTTCTCCAACAGATCCTAAGTAAGATTTAGTCTGATTAGCTGCTTCTTGCTTATATCCTAGAAATATTTTGGATAAATCCCCATTTGTAATTTTATCAAAGTGTTCAATAACTAAATGAGCAAAGGCCTTATGATCCTCTAATGTTTCAATATAATCTGATGCATCAGCAATTCTACGAACTGTATTGAAGTCTTCATTATCAATAAAGCCACGTAAATTTTCAACATCATATTTTGGTTTTGGTGCCTGTGGAAGAGATGTGAAGTGTCCTAAATGATATTCTAAATCTCTAGAAACTGGGTTGTACGGTTTTGAGATTTTACTTACTTGCTCTCTGTATTCCTGGTTTATATTCCTGTTAGTCATTTGACCAGCACACCCAGCTAATACTGCAGTTAATGTACTGGCTGCTATTCCTTTTCCTATTCTTCTTGCATAATTATTTTTATTATTAGTGTTCATTGTTTTCACCTTTTATCGTGTTTACTTGATAAAATTTCTCCAGCCATATACAACAATTCCAATTTTTTACCCACTGCATTATGAGATGCATCAAATCTTGTCCATGCCGTCCAGTTGTCAACATCAGGGTTTTCTAATTGCCCCATATACCATTTAATTGTAGGATCATGCATATCTGTGCTCAATTTCTGCATATCTCCTCCATAAATCTTATGGAGCTCATAGAATGGATCTTGAGGACCACGAGTCATTTGCTTAAATTCTTCATGGGTTATTTTCTTAGCAAATATCATTTCTTCAAGATTTCCATAAGGTAATTTCTCCTTTGGATGACCTTTTATTTCTTGCATTATTTTTGCTGTTTTATATAATGCATTATTTACTGCTTCATCATCTTCAGATAAGCTAGTTTTAGTAGCTGATATAAGAAGTTTCATTAAATTATCTCTGTACCTTCGTAGCTCTTCCTCAGCGTCTTTTTTGGTAATATCTAATTTATTAACATAATTCAGTATCTTGTTTGTTTGCGCAATATTTTCCTGTCCTTTTTGTATCTCTTCTCTTGATATTTTTGATAAATCTATTTTTGGTGTCTCTCCTAACCTTGAAATCTCTGATTTTACTATAGCACTGTAATCTTTATCTTCTGCACCTACTACGCCATAGAATTCAAACAGCCTATTCATAGAATCTCCTGTTATTTTTGCTCTAAGATCATCATCCTTAGACTTTGTTTTAATTGCATCATCAACAATTGATTTAAATTTTCCTACAAGCTTATCTGCCTCATCTTTTGTGTAATGCAGGTCGTAAACGCTTTTATTTTTAGTTGCAATCGCCTCAATCTGTAAGTCCTGACAAGCAATAATTACTTCTAATGATCGTTTTTCATCTTCTGTCTGCAGCTTATTATCATCATTAATATTATTAGGATTAACAGATCTTATAGCTTCTTTATATCTTAGCTTAAGGTTTTCACTAATGTCGGATCTACTTAGATGATTGTTAAGTCTTTTTGTTATATAATCCCTTGTATATAGAACAGAACTATCATCGTCTTTATCATTTGTTTTTGATGCTGATTCATTAAGCACATTATAATCCTGCACAATCTTTTTTAATTCCTCTTCTGTGCATAGAGAATCTCCCCTTTTCATCATATTCGTTCTAAGGCCAAAAGAACCTGCCATTATATCAGCAACTACTTTTGCTTCTTTTACTCTTTCTTCTTCTAGGATTACTTGCTTTATTTTTTCTTCATTCTGCTTTGGTCTATCTTGAGCTAGCTGGATTGTATTATCTCTGCTATAAAAGCGATTTATACCATAACCTATCCCACTCAATATACCAGCTGTTAAAATTACTGCAGCAAGTTTCTTTCTTAGGCTCCAAGGATTATTTTGTTTAGCAATACTTTCTTCCATATTAGAAAACCCCCCTATTAATTCCTCTTATTTGTTTTTCTTCATTAACCATTTTTAAAGTCCACTCTAAAGTAGTAATATACGCTATCTTAAATTATATATAAAGCTTTCGTTATGTTATTATTTTAAAATAGCAACAAGAAGAGTGTACGCTATTTTATTTTTATAAAGCCCTTTGTTTAAAAAAGTGGGGACGGCAGGATTTGAACCTGCATATGTCGGTGACACCCTCTAATTGGCTGGAGCTTTGGCTTTTATATTTTTAATAGTCATATAAAATCGACCAGTCTGCCAAGTTAGCTTACGTCCCCTAATTGATCTCTAGTTAAGATTTTGATCGTTTTGTTGTTTATATAAAATTTGTCTTTTTTAGGTTTAATTAGACACACAAGCCACCCGTCTTTAATCTTATTATCACACATATAGTTATACAGCTGTTTTACCTCGCTTTTAGTAATTGGTTTTGCAGTATAATTTTTAACCTCTACAACAATTTTTGATCCTTTTATTTCCACAATAAAATCTGCAATACCAGATTTTGATTTTACTTGTCTGCATACCCTCCCCAATTTATTAAGGACAGCATAAATACTGTCTTCAAATTCTTTAGCCCTCTTTCTTATTTTTTTGTTTGCAGCTCCGTAAAGTAAAAGCCTGCCTTTAGGATACTTAATACCAGCCAATTCGTAAGCCTTCCTTATACCACCTTTAAATATCTCTTGAATATGAGTTTTAGATAATTTATTTATCTCCCACTGGGTTATCGTGGGATTTTTTTTGATTAATTCAATAACCTCCTCTTTTTTCTTTAGAGATATCCTCCTACCTGGATCAATGTAATCTACACCGGCAAGCTTATACATTTCCTTTATAGATTTAAAAAGCCTATAAGGTTTAGTTTTTAGTTCCACTATTATTTTGTCTCCAGTGATTTGTGGATTTTTCCTAATCAAATTAATTATTAAATGCCTCTTCCTTTCTCTCAATTTTTTAGTGTCTCTTGGATAATCTACACCAGCTTCTTTATAAATCTCTTTTATACTTCTAAAATAATTTAAAGGATTAGTTTTGAGGTTATTTCTTATTTCATTAAGGCTGGCATTAGAATTATTCTTAATATATTTGATTATAAGTTCTCTCATAAATAACCTCTTTCATTTTATAATCTTTGTTGAATATATATAAAACTTCCTACACATTCCGCACCAACAAAGATTATAAATAAACAAACTTACAAAATAATAATGAACAATGCGCATTTTCCTTATTTTCCTTATGAAGAAATAAGACCAATACAGGATAAATTAGTTGAAAAGGTTCAATACTGCATTAAAAATAAAAAACATCTGCTTGCTCACGCTCCAACTGGAATAGGAAAAACTGCAGTTCTTGGTCCTATCTTGCACTATGCAATTGAAAATGATTTACATGTTTTTTTCTTAACACCAAGGCACACCCAACATAGGATTGCTATTGAAACCATTAAAAAGATTAAAGAGAAGTATAATGTTGACATAGGAACAGTTGACTTAATTGGCAAGAGGTGGATGTGTGCGCAAAGCGGGGTGGATATTTTAAATTCTAATGAGTTCGGAGACTATTGCAATGATTTGGTAGACAAAGATGCATGCGAATATTATCATAACTTAGAGAATAAAGTCAGCAAAGAAACGACTTTAAGAGATCTAAAGAGATTAAATCCTTTATATGTTGAGGATTCTATAGAAATTAGTAAAGATTCTAGATTATGCCCTTTTGAAATGGCTTGCTTGTTAGCAAAAGAAGCTAAATTGGTAATAGCAGACTACTATCATATTCTAAGCCCTGATATCAGAGATAATCTATTTAGAAAGATGAAGAAGAATCTTAAGAATAGTATACTAATCTTTGATGAGGCTCATAATCTAGTAGAAAGAAGCAGGAATTTGCTTACATGGTCGCTATCAACATACACTTTAGACCAGGCAATTAAGGAATTGAAGCAATCTAATCATGAAGAATATTCAGAGAGTATATCTAATCTTAAAAATATTTTAGAAAGATCAGCTAAGGCATTACCCATCAATGAATCAGAGGCAAGGTATGAGAAGTTAGACTTTTATAAACAGATAAAAGATTATGAACAACTAGTCAAAGACTTTAATCTTATCGCTGAAGGAATCAGGGAGACTAAAAAAAGGAGCTTTGTTGGTAATGTTGCAGGTTTTCTTAATGTATGGATGGGAGAGGATGAGGGTTTTGTCAGAATATTCAAAAGGGGTTTTGATAAAAGAGGAAAACCCTTCCTTTCTTTGTCATACAAGTGTTTAGACTCTTCTATTGTAATGGAGCCTTTAATCAAAGAGGCGCATAGCATAGTGGCTTTTAGCGGGACTTTAACTCCGACTTCTATGTATAAAGACATGCTAGGCTTTGGAGAAGTAGAAGAAGAAACTTATAGTAGCCCTTTCCCCAAAGAAAATAAATTAACAATAATAGTCCCAGAGACAACAACCAAGTTTACTATGAGAGATGAAAATATGTTCGGTAGAATAGCGAAGAATGTAGCTGATATTAGCAATAAAATAGAAGGCAATGTTGCCGCTTTCTTTCCTTCTTATAAATTAAGAGATAATATTTACAATCATTTTGCAAAACTCAGCAACAAAACAATTTTCCTAGAAAGACCAAAACTAATTAAAAGGCACAAAGAAGAATTAATTGATAATTTTAAGAAATATAAGGATGATGGAGCTATTTTACTTGCAACTAGTTCAGGAAGTTATGGTGAAGGTATAGACTTGCCTGGGGATTATCTTAAGGGGGTTATTGTTGTTGGCCTGCCATTGCCCAAGCCTGATTTAGAAATCAGGGCTTTGATAGAATATTATGATGCTAAGTTTGGAAAAGGAAGAGACTATGGATATATTTATCCAGCTATATTAAGAACGTTGCAGAATGCAGGAAGATGCATAAGGAGTGAGACTGATAAAGGCGTCATTGTTTTTTTAGATGAAAGGTATATTTGGAGAGATTATTTTAAATGTTTCCCACCTGACCTTAACATGCATGTAACTAGACAGCCATTAGAGTTAATTGAGAATTTCATTAATCACCATAAAAACTAAATCTAGCTGGCTCACACATTAACCCTAGTATAGCATCTTTATTTATTTCTTTAAAAATCTCATAAGATTTAATATCCTGGCTAGAAAAAATACAGTGTTTAAATGGGTGGCTATGCAAAGGGATTAAGGTTTCTTTGCTGCATTGTTCAGCATATACACTAAAAACATCTTGAGAAATTATTCTTGGAGTTCCTAATTTATTGATATAGTAATTATTCCGAATTTTATTCCCAATTAAACAAACCTTAAATTCGTTTTTTTGCTCTTTGAAGTAAATTTGTTTCAATTCTTTATAAACACCGTTACTAAAAATTACTTTCCTACCATTATCCAGGGTAACAGTAAAATCTTCATCTATTGAAGAGCTGACAAATCTCCCCTCTAATATGGAAAGCATATTATTCCCTGGGACCAAATATGTCAATACTATCATTACAAGGAATAAGGCTGTGGCAATAATGAATGCTCTTTTTATTACCTTACGTAGTTTGCCCTCTTCTTCATTAAATTCATCCTTGATTTTCCCAGGCGTCATTATTTTTTCTTTTCCATCTGGAAGGAAGAAGCAATATCAATAATGTATTTACCCTCTTCTAATCTATAGATGAGAGGCATCCCTTTAAACAGATGAATCAAATCAATATCATACTTGCCTGGTTTCATAACTTTTATACTCTCTAAATCTAAGATAACTGGGTTATCATCAACAGAATCTAGGCCAACAATGTCCAGAACATCTTTTTTAATCTGGTCTTTTTCTTTATCACTAAGGTTTTCAGTAATCTCTTTAGCTTCCTCCAAGTGCTCTTTTTTAATGAAGAAAAAGAATTTCCCGCCGCATGAACATCCTTTTAGCAAATCTTGAGAACCATCGTCATGCAAAGTTCCACATTTAACACATTGGTGCATTATCTCCTCTTAGGTTTTTTCTTTATATCTGCTGTGAGCAATTGAATTTTATCAGGATCTTTCTTAATTTCTTTTACAACCGTTGCAGGACCTATTATTGTTAGACCTTCTCTATTTCCCAACAAAAAGTTGGCTATTTTTGATTTAAGTTTATCTATTAAATTTGGATCAGTTTCTGGATATATAGTACATATCTCAATACCTT
>DAISWR010000022.1:0-3595 GCA_036826255.1 Nanobdellota archaeon
CTTCTAACATCAGCTATCAAAAGATGTCTGTCATAATCTAAAAAATTCTTTTTTAGATTGTTATCTTTGTTCCATTCAACCAGACCTTTAGCAATAACCAGTCTAGAAGCTTCTGTTTGACCTTGCCAGCCTCCACCATAGACAACAACATTAATATTAATTCCCTTGCTTAGGTCATCTGCAATGATTAGAGGTTCCATTATCCTCATCTTCATAATCTCATTATCAAAACTTTCCAGCAACTGACCATTGATTCTAATCTTTCCTTTTCCCTCTGTTAAAGTAGCTCTTGCTATTGCTCTTTTTCTTTTTCCAGAAATATTAACAATTTTCTTTTTTTCTGCCATTATTCTCCGCCTGTTTGATTACAAATATGCCCAACAGTGATGTAACCTGTATCTTCTAACTTGTTTTTATGGATTTCTTTAATAGTAATTATTTTTTTACCTTGAAATTCTTTAGGTATGCCATAATAACACCTAATATTTTTAAAAGCCCTAAGCCCTCTATCTCTCTTGTAAGGCAACATGCCCTTAATTGTTCTTTTAACTAGTTTTTCACTCTTTGTTGGAATATAAGGACCTTTTTGAGCAGTTCCTCCTATACTCCTCTTCCATTTATAACTATCTAAAATATTTTTTCTTCTTCCACTTATTACAGCCATTTCGCAGTTTACAATATCTATCTTATCTCCAAGCAAAGCCCTTTTAGCTACAATAGTTGATAATCTTCCCAAGATCAAGTCTTTAGCGTCTATTATCATCCTATAATCCTCACTTTTTTCCCTTCTGGATTCTGTTTCATTAACTCTTGGATTGTAATAGCCTTTCCTTTTCTATTTATTTTTTCTTCAGCACTCTTTGAAAATCTCCAGCCAGCTACTGTAACATTTTTATTTAGTTCCCCCATACTTAAGACCTTCCCAGGAACTAAGACTATATCCCCTTCTTTGGTATATTTATTTATTCTTGAAAGATTAACCTCTCTTCTTTCTCTCGTTGACCTGTTTAAATCTTCGGCAATTCTCTTCCACAGATTGATACCTTTCTCATTGCCAAATCTCTTTAATTCAACGATTAGATTTCTTAAATAGATATTTGTAGGTCCTGTTCTTTTTGCCATTTTGGTATTATAGAATAAACTTTTATAAGTTTACTCCACTAACGCTATTAACTCGTAGAGTTTATGCTAAATCTCTTTTAAATTGATTTAAAAACCTTTTCAATCCTTTAATTCTTTATCTAATTTATTTAACTTCTTTTCAAATATCTCTACTGCACTTGTTAAAATTTCTTTTAATTTTAATTGCCCCCAGCTTTCTATAAACATGACTATCTCATCTTCTTTACCCTCAACTGTTACACCATACTTTACACATTCTTCGCACAAGTCACAATTTTCTAAATTTTTGATGACTAACTTGCCATCCTTAACATCAAACACATTTTTAGGACAGACTTCTTTAGCTTTATTTGGATTTTTAGCATTACTAATATTCAATTTGGGAGAATATCTATAATAAACTAAAGACGGACTCCATTTGCTGTGCTGTCTTCCCACACCTAACATAGCTACCATATCTATCTCTAATTTCTGCCCTTTTAGCAATTTAACAATTGGCATATCTGGAAACACAGACTTGACTTTTGAATCTCTGCATTTAAGATCAGAAGCCATAACTGTAACAGGGCCTTTAGCTCTTAAGCTTAAATGAACTTGACAGATAGAACATCCCTTGCCTTTGCACTTACAATCTTCTTTTTTATCATAACTCTTTAAATCAGTCTTTAATGGAATTAATCCTAACCTATGGGCTATTATCTCGTCGTATAAGGCAGAATCATTTTTAATAAATTCACAATCCTCTATAGCTAATGTAGGGACTTCGTCCATAATTAGCCTTCTCAAAGTATTAACAACAACAGGGTTAACATCTAGTAAAAGAAGTGTAGCTTTATTATCATCCTTTGAGATAAGTTTAATATCCATTTTAAAATTAAAATAAACGCATAAATTATAGCAAGATTATGCCTTTTAAAGCTTTCTCTAAACTCTTCTTCCCCTTTTCCCCCCAGCAGGCCTACATTGGTCATGTGGTATAGGAGTTACCTCTTCGATATTACCAACTCTTAATCCAGCTCTAGCTAAAGTTCTGATAGCAGATTGAGCACCAGGTCCAACTCCAGCAGGTCCATTATGTCCACCAGGAGCTTTAACTCTTATGTGTATAGCATTAATCCCTTTTTCTTTAGCAATTTCAGCAGCAATCCTAGCAGCAGACATTGCAGCTGAAGGGCTGCTTTCTAACCTATGGGCTTTAACAACCATTCCACCGCTAGCTTTGCTTATTGTTTCAGTTCCTGTAATATCAGTAATATGAATTATTGTATTATTGTAACTACTATAAATATGAGCTACTCCCCATCTTAAGTACTTCTCAGGACCTATACTACTCTGACTTCTTTGCCTTTCCATTTGATTTTTCTTTTACCTCTATTTTCTTTTTTTCTTCTTTAACTACTACTTCATCTTTTTTTTCTTTAGATTCTATTTTCTCTTCCTTTTTTGCTTCTTTTTTGATCTTTTTCTCTTGTTTTTTAATTCTTTCAGGATGATCTTCATTACTTAAATTTGAGATTGCTAAAAAACTAATCTTAGTTTCTTCATCAGTTGGTACTAAGTAAGATGGAACATTAACCCTTTTTCCATCAACACCAATATGGCCATGAACAACAAACTGTCTTGCTTGATTGATGGTTTTTGCTAAATTCTGCCTATAAACAAAAGTTTGTAATCTTCTTTCTAATATATTTTTGATTTCCAGATTTAATACATCCTCAATAGCCTTGCTCTGAATTAAATTTAATTTAGTTAATTTGCTAATTATTTGCTCTCTTTCCTTTACACCCTGTTCTGTTGTATCTAATACGAGTCTTTTAGCTTGATCTCTAAATCTCTTTATTAAAGAACCCATTTTCCATAGTTCTTTTTTATTCTTCAAGCCATATTCATCAAAAAGTTTCTTTTCTGCTTCAATTCTAGAAGCCTGCCAAGGATGATATGGAGTATTATACTTTTTCCTATGTTTTCTTGGATGGCCCATTCTTACTTCTTATCTCCTTTATCCTTAGTCTCTTTTGCTTGAGCCATCTTAGCAGTCTTCTTTATTACTCCAACACTCTTACCTTTCCTGAAATGGCTTCTTGTCTTTTGTCCTCTGACAGGTAGACCCCAAGCATGTCTTAATCCCCTATAAGTCTTAGCTTTTTGTAATCTCTTTATATCAAACTCTTTTGTAAAATTCAAACCTGTTGTTACTAAATGCTTGTCCAACCCATCATCATAATCTTTTCTCCTGTTAAACAACCAGCTAGGAATCTCTTTAGGATTCTTAATTACATCTTCTATCTTAGCTACTTCTTGGTTACTTAGATCTCCGGCTTTTTTGTTTTTTTCAATATTAGCAGAAGTGCAAATAGCATTAGCCATCATAAAGCTAATCCCTTTAATCTTTCTTAATGCATGGTAAATAGGTTTTTTTCCATCAATATCAGCATTAGATATTCTGATTAATTCTTTAAATTCTGCCATTTTA
>DAISWR010000022.1:3695-9301 GCA_036826255.1 Nanobdellota archaeon
TATTTATCTTCACCACCCAATTCCATTAGTATCCTTTTTATTATTGCATTTTCAGGATTAGGCATTAACTTAACTCTGTTCTTTATGTCATCAAGGCTTTCAAACAGTTTCTTTTCTCTTTCTTCAAGTATCTCCCACATGTGTTTTTTTCCTATTCCCGGCAATAACTCAACTTGATGCCTTCTTGTATTTATTGGCTGGGCTTTATTAAAGAAATCCACAAATCTCTGTTGATTTTTTTCTACTAACTCTTTTAGAACTATATTTAATTCGCTTCTGCCAGTGTGGGTTAATTTATCTAAAGGGATTTTTCCTGCAATGTGGTGTATTTTATCTCTTTTACCTTCACCCATATAAGCTTCTTCGTGTAATTGTAAAGAAACACCTTTTTTTGGCACTAACTCTAATAAAATAAAATGATCAACGCCTATAGCTTGAGCTACTGGAGACCTTCTGTGAGATGGTCTTGTATCGAAAGGATATCCATGAGGAAGGAAATCTAAGATTATTGCTTTTTCTTCCTTTACTGAGTTCATCATTTTTCTTCACTACAATGCTTTTGTTTGACATCTTATGCATATTTCTTAGTCACTTCTAATATTCTATTTAAGTCTTCCTGTTTTACAGTAACAGTTTCTCCTACAAAAACTGTTCTTAAGATATTAATATCTTCTGGGAGCATATCAATCAGTTTAACATAATGCCTATCTTTTAATCTGGGAATGTTTAAAGCTTCTAATGCACTTTTTAATTCTTTAATCTTTTTTTCATCTAACTTAACAAAATGCGCTACATAATCTTTGGTTTTAGTAGCTACATCGCTCAGTTCCTTATCTCTCTTATTAATATGGTTTATCTTCTCTTTAACCTCTCCCAGAGATATAGGAATTTCCTTTAAAATTTCAATGCTTGTCATTTTTCAAGTGAATAGGATGGACTATTAATGTTTTTTCCTTTCCTCCATCTTTAATCAAAACCTCATAACAATTTCCCATTTTATTCTTTATTAATCCGGCCTTCCCATAATATCTTGGATGGTACATTCCCTTCTGTACTGCTGGCTCGCAACTTAAAAAAACTCTTTCTCCATTTTTAAAACTCTGTAAATATCTTCTTATACTAATCTTACCCTTATCTTTAACGTTCTTCCTTAATTTACTTCTAGTTTTTCTTCTAAAACCGCCAGTTCTTCTTACCATTTTATCTTAATAAAAATAAGGATTTAAAAATGTTTCTAACTAACCCCTTCTTTTAGTTTATCTAAAACCTTGCTTAAAGCAAAGAACAAGTTCTGGTCGGTAACTTCAGAGGTATAGACCTTACCATTCATCTCCATCTTACCTAACAATTGGTATTTCTGGTCTTCTTCTGTTTTATTAAGGTCTAGACTTAATCTATCAAAATCTCCAACAGTATCATTAAATTTTTTTACTTGGTTGCCGACGATTTTCCTAATAACAAGTTTAGTAGAAGAATCAAGGTTTCCAAACCCAGAAAGCTCCATATTAGAACCTAAAGTAATCAAGTTATCACCTCTATTTTTTATTGCTTCTTATGAATATTCACCTTAGTAAATATATAAACCTTTTGCTACAACTTTTTCGTGTAAATAATTACCAAAAAGTATTTAAGTGAAACAAAAAAAGAAAAACCATTCGAGGTGAAAGATTTATGAGGAAAAAAAGAGAATCAAGGGTTTCTACAAAAATAAGAAGCAAAAATAAGAACGGTACAAGAATTGTAAGATTGAGTATTAGAAAAAAGAGATAATTCTATTTAAGGATCTTGGACATATAAACTCCATCCCTTACATAATTAAATCTATTTTTGAAATATTCCCTAACACCAATTCCAGATAAAACTAAAATCTTTTTGGCATCAAACTCTTCTTTAGCAATCTTCTCAGCTTCTAGCATTAATTTTTTACCTAGACCTCTATGCTGAATCTTACCTTCTTCACCTAAAGCAGTTGCTGTACCATAAACATGTAATTCTCTGATACCTACACTATTATTAGTTATTTCTTTTCTAAAGCTCTTGTAAGGTTTTCTTAATCTTAAAAATCCTAGGAGTATATCATTTTTTACATCTTCAAAGCTTAAAAATACTTCTTCGCTATTGCTTGCTTTATAATCATATCTTAATAGTTTTATATTATCCCAATCAACTTCTTTAGTCTTTGGTTCCCTGCACCTGATGCACCTGCATCTAATACTTCTTTTTTCCATCAAAGATTGGACATACTGCCTCAGATTTGTTCTGTCTGGACCATCTTCGGTAACATTTGTAGGTATATCTCTCTGGCATCTTATTATACGACAAAATTTCTCAACGTATTTTTTTCCTTCCACTATTATTTCTATTGCCTCTTTTGTAGTTAGTGGTTGGAACTTTCCTTTTTTCCATAATTCATACAAGGGGGTTCCTTTCATAACTAAACAAGGGTATATTTTTAATGCGTCTGGCATAAAATCCGAATTAGTAAAAATTTCTTTAAAAATATTAATATCTTTTTCCTTATCAGAGCCGTATAAACCAGGCATAACATGGTATGTTGCTTTTAGGAAAGAATCTTTTAATAATTGTATAGCTTTTATAGTATCTTCCACTGTGTGGCCCCTATTGTTAATCTTTAGAATATCATTGTAAACAGTCTGTACGCCTAATTCAACCCTGGTTGTCCCTAAATTAAGCATCTGGTTAATATGCTCATTAAAGCACCAGTCTGGTTTTGTTTCAACAACGAAAGCAACATTTCTTATTTTACTTTTCTCATTTCTTTCTTGTTCTCTTATTAGATTACTCCCAAGCTTCAGCTTTAACAATTTCTCATGAATCTTCTTTATCCTGTCGTTGCTGTAAATATCACCAGGAAGTTCAAAAACCTCATTAAATTTTTTCTTGTTAAGTTTATTATTATAAAAAAACATATCAGAAAAATCATTCAAAGCTTTAAAGCAGTATCCAACAAACTCTTCTTGATATTCTTTACCATAACTTGGAAATGTACCACCCTGGATTATTAGCTCAACTTTATCAACATTATGGCCAGTAACAGTATAGTGTTCCAGTCTATTAAAAATCTGCAAATAAGGATCATATAAGTTTCTTATTGCTCTTCTTGAAGCAGGCTCATTTCCAGTATAGCTTTGGGGGACATCGCCAAATATGCTACCTGGCCCACCAGGACAAAAGATACAAGTTCCATGCTTGCATTTTTCTGGCAGGGTAAATAAAGATACAGGAGCGACTCCACTAATAGTTCTAACAGGTTTTATGCTAAGAAAGGCTTTAACCTCTTCATCATCTTGAATACGAGATAAGATTTCAGCATCTTTAGGAATTTTCTTTAACTTAAATTTCCTGCTTAGGCTATTCTTTAATTTAGCTAACTTATCTTTATTTGGCTTATCGTCCTTAATTAATTCTGTTATTTCTTCATAAAAACCCATATTTTAATAATAGACAATAAATTTAAATACCTTATCTCTAACATCACGCTAATGAAAGGCATTACTCAATACATCCCTGCCACATTATGGAAGAGATTATTAGCTTATATTGTTGATACTTTGGTTATAGGAATTTTTGTAGAAGTCTCTTTTATTGGGCTGTCAAAGAAAGCTTTTGAGTCTTTATCAGAAAAAACATTTTTATCAGCAACAATTCCAGAAATTACCTTGCCAATAGTTATAATGACGCTAGTAATTGCTGTACTTTCTTTACTATATTGGTCTGTTTTAGAATATAAACTAGGACAAAGCCTAGGAAAGATGTTGTTTAAACTTTATGTTGTTTCAGAAACAGGAAAGTTAACATTTGCGCAGACTTTAGTTAGGAATATCCCAAAAACATCCTCTTTGTTATTGATAATAGATTCATTAGCTTTATTAGGAGCTCCTTATTATAAAAGATTCACAGAAAGATGGTCACAAACATACGTAGTGGACAAAACAACAAAGATGTAAGACAAAATAAATTTGTTGTAGTTGTATCTGTCTTAGTACTTATCTGGATAATCGGCTTTGCATCAGCAAAAATAATTGAAGTTGCTTTTGGAGAAGATTTAATAACTGAGGGCATTGCTATTATAAAAATCCATGGGCCAATTACAATAGATCCAACAAATACATTAACCCTCACAGCAGGTTCTTCCTCAAGTATATTAAGTAATATTGAGAAAGCCCAAGAAGATAAGAACATTAAGGCAATTATTCTGGATATTAATTCCCCAGGAGGAGCAGTAGTTGCTAGCAGAGAGTTATCTAAAGTAATTAAAGAATCTGAAAAACCTGTTGTAGCTTGGATTAGAGAAGTCGGAGCATCAGGAGCATATTGGATTGCATCATCAGCTGATAAAATAGTGGCAGATTCCCTTTCAATCACAGGTTCTATTGGGGTTTCAGCATCGTATCTTGACTTATCTGGATTATTAAAAAGGTATGATATAGCTTATCAAGAGCTTACAGCTGGATCAAAAAAAGAATTGGGAAGTCCCTTAAAGGACCTAACAGCTCAGGAGAGATTAATCTTACAGAAGAAAATAGATAGGATACAAGAGGTGTTTATACAAGACGTTGTTGAAAACAGAGATTTAAATCCCCAGCAAGTAGCTAAGATTTCAACAGGCGAATTTTATCTAGGAGAGGAAGCTTTTCAATTAGGATTGGTTGATGTTTTTGGAGGAAGAAAAGAGGCATTAGCAGAAGCACGAGAGTTAGCTAATCTAACAAAGCTAGATGTTATTGAATATAAAGAAAAGATGTCGATATTGGAATTTTTTACTAAAACAACAGCTTATTATATTGGAAAGGGTATTGCTTCGGAGCTAAGTTCTAATAAAGTACCTAGTATAGAAATAAAAGCATAGATTTAAAAAAATAAGAAATTAATATTCTTTTGGCAAGCTAGACTGGCAAGTTAGCGTCTTGCTGTAACCATGAATACGCTTTACGTGGGGTTGAAGCTCATTAAAAGTATTTGCTTAGGATAGTAGTCTTGATCTGGACTGAGAAACTTCATCCTAATTGGCTAGTGCTTTTGGGAATCAGGTCAGGATTGGAAAATAGCAGCCTTAACCATAAGTATTGGTGCTTTTAGACAATGGAGTTGAGGAAGGATCAAGGTAAACTGCTTTTTTGAGCAAGTATCGATTTTTGAGCGTGCTTGCCACTTTATAATCCCACCTGGCCTACAACTTCAGAAGCTTGAACTATAATACCTTCTAGATTTCTGACTATCCGATTATACATTTCCTTTATAATTTTTTCAAATAAAGCTTCTTTTAGAGTTCCATGACAGTATTTTAAAATATCTCTAAACTCAGTAAATTCTTTAACCTCTCCCTTAGGGATTATACAGGCCATTTTAGTATCCTTAAATAAATTGTAAGTTTCTATATCACTAGCCTCTACAGATAAAACTTTAACATCTATTTTACATTCATTAAATTTAAAATTTTTAAAACTAACGCCTTTTGATTCAATTTGGTAGGTATTGTAGCCTACAAGAGTCTTAACCTTAGCTTGCTTACAATCTAGAGCTAAATCATTAAAACATTGCTTATCAGTTCCACAATCAGTTGTTGTAAAAAGAAATCCTATTAT
>DAISWR010000023.1:0-3637 GCA_036826255.1 Nanobdellota archaeon
GTGCATTCAACGAAAACATCTCTTGTTTTCTCATCTACTTTGCCAACAGTATGAGAGTTTATAATTGGAGGCATAGACATGATAACTTTATTAGCATCAATAAAAACAGGATATTTATCTTCTCCTTCTAGAATATGCTTATATTTTTTACCAGCATCATGATTTTCTAAGATTTCCTTTCCAGTCATTTCCTTATTGCTTTCTAAAGGCCTGAAGTTTATATTATCCAAGCTTTCTGATGTAAAAGTAATTGGCATTGCTATTTTATCTAAAGGATATATGCCAATACCTCCTTTCCTTCTATCTCTTAAATGGGTTATATGCAACTTTTCCTGTAATTGTACTATCTCTCTTATCCTTTCATCATTAAACTCTAATCCTTTAACAATAGCAGTAACAACATAAGGCCAGCTCTTCAATGTTTTATCAACCCTACAAATAGAATTGCTTCTTTTAACCTCATATTTTCTTAATCCAGTTTCTATGCCTAAAAAAGAAGAAAGTGCTCTAGCAAAACCTTGTTCTGATAACATATCTGGCCTGTTAGGATATACCTCAACAATGATTTCATCCTTATCTATCTTATCCAAATCAGTTCCTAACATTGGAATCCTTTCATTCAACTCTTTATCAGAAATCTTCTTCCCTACAAGCTTTAACAAATAATTTTTATCTAAAGTTATTGTTGGCATTTTATCTCCAGATTTTCATCTCCCTTAATCTTTTTAGATCATTATCATATATTTCTCTAAGGCCTTTAAGCCCATAATAATTTAAGATTGATCTTTCCAGTCCTTGACCCCAAGCCAGTACAGGGATATCTTTTCCTAGTAAAGGCATAACTACTTCAGGCCTAAATATTCCTGCCCCACCAAATTCAATCCATTTTTTATGCTCTTTATCATAGACTATGCATTCTGTTGACTGGCTTGTATAGGGAAAGAATGCAGGTCTAAATTTAACATCTTCATAACCTAATTTTTTATAATACTGTTTTAAGTATCCCAATAAATGCTTAAAATTAGCATCAGGATCAACTACTATGCCCTCAACCTGATTAAATTCAAACAAATGGCTCCAGTCCACAGTCTCATTCCTAAAAACCTTTCCAACACTAAAAAACTTTCCAGGCATATTTTTCAAATCCGCTAATGTCTTCACACTCAAGCAAGTTGTGTGCGTCCTTAAAACAAGCTTAAGAGCTTCTTTAGGATCCCACTTATAGCCCCATCCTAAACTTCCTGTGTCTCCTCCATTTTCATGAACCATCCTGACTCTATTGCTTATTCTTTCATCTTTTGGCAACTTTCCTTTCAAGCCTTTAATAAAAAAAGTATCATGTAATTCTCTTACAGGATGATCTTGGGCTGTAAATAAAGCATCAAAATTCCAGAAAGAAGTCTGGACCAGATTACCTTTCATTTCCTTAAATCCCATCTCTAGCCATACTTTCTTAATGTAATCAATTGCCTGGCTAACAAAATGTTTCTTGCCAGGATAAACTCTTGGAGCAAAACTATCTAAATTATAGCTTCTAAATTTCTTTTTATCCCACTCCTTGCCTAAAATAATTTCTTTTGTTACTCCTTCTATCAAATTCTCATCAACAGCTACTTTGCTTAAACTCTCACCTAACTCAGTCAACCATATTGTTCTCTCTTTAATTATATTAATAGAAATTAATTCTTTTCTTTTTCTTAATCCATTTAAAGTAAGCTTGTCTTCCTCACTTAACTTTAAACCTTCTATTGGTAATTTCTTAATGAATATCTCTTCAAGGAATTCTTTTTTCTTTGATTTCTTCCCTCCAGCACTTAAACTAACAACCTTGTCCTTAATCTCAATAAAGCCTTTCTTCTTTAAAATGCCAATGCCAATATTAAACTCATTTTTATCCAATTTAGCTTCTTTTTCTATTTCATCCAAGCTTAAATCCTTATCAAGAACATCAAGAATTCTCCTTTCTGGAAGGCCCTCTTTTAAGGCTTCCTCTCCATTAATCCCCAGGCTAATAATTTCCTTGCCTTCCTCTTTTATTGCTATTATTTTTTTATCTTGCAGCCACTGAATAGCTCTTAGAACATTTACCTCTTTTAACTTTGACTTCTCGACGAGGTCTTTAAAGCTGATCTCTTTTTTTATAAGAGGCAGTATTGCTCTTTCCAAATGATGCAAGCTATTAGCTATATCCTGAATATCCATTACTTTTGCTTTGTTTCAGAGTTTTAAAAAGGTTTTTATTAAAGTTAGTGTTACGCCCAGAAGGTTGAAGGCTTAGAGCAGGAGATTCCGAATGGGTTTTGTAGAGTTAGTTCGCCGAAAGGTTTTTAAGATAGCAAACCTTTAAACAATTATGGCTAGGAATGTTAGTGCTATTTCGATTGTCATCTCCATTCTTATTATCTTATTAATAATTTGGTTTATAAGTAGACTGATTAATGGATGAGTTATGAAATTTAATTTAGAGAAAACATTGTATTGGTTACTAATATTATTTATTATTTATTTAATAATTGAAATAATTCGTAATCTTCTTGGGGGCAGTCTAGGTTTTGAAGAATTAATTATCGGGTTACTAATTGCGAATTTAGGTTATTCTTTTTATATTAGCTCTAAATTATCTGGGCATATTGGATGGCATAAAGGGAAAGATAGTAAATAATATCTCTGAGACTAACGAACTGGGCATAAGCTAGATCAAAAGAAGCAGTTTATCTTACAGAAACCTTATCAAATTTAGGTAAAGAATTCCATCCAGTATTAAACAAAGTTTCAAGAGCTGATGCAAAGAATGGGGTACTAACCCATATTCCTATATCATAATCCTCATGAACTTCTTTATCATCAGAAACCATGAATAATACATTTTTACTGTCTATAATAGAGTATCTTGCATTAAGTTTTGCTAAATGCCTGACATCTGCTACTTCTGATAAGCTCTTAGCAGCTTTTAATGAAGCTTTTGTTATTGGAGCAGCTATTCTTATACTTACTCCTTTTTCCTTCATTTTTCTTAAAACATTTTTCAAGTAATCATTTTTTCTTACTAATCCTTCTGCTGTAGTAACTATCGCTATATTACTCTTGGCGTTCTTAATCATGCCATCTAGATGTCCATAAACATTATCTCTACCTTTAAATGATCCACTTAATTCAGAAGGTTCAATGAACTCAATACCTTGCTTATACAATAATTCCAATTCAGAGAAGACATTGTCAGTTCTTATCTTATCAAAAAGCTCTAATTGCTTTGTAGCATTAGTTTGTACTTTTCTCTTCATCCGCTTCATAATTTCATCAGGTGGAACAGCCAGATACTGAATGGGCTTTCCTAATTTCATAACAATAAAATTCTTCTTTTCTAAACTTTCAAGAACATCATAGCTTCTACTTCTAGGTACTTCAGATATGCTGCTTAATTCCCCTGCTGTACTTACACCTCTTGAGAGCAAAGCAGTCCAAATCTTGACTTCATATATGTTTAAATTGAATGTATGCCTTAATTTATTCAGGAACTCTTCTTTGATTATCATAGCTTTATTTACTCCAACATTATCTACCTTCTTTTAACCACTAACTGATAACTATATCCCCTATATAAACCTTTCTCTTTTACACCACTAATAAGTAATTAAAA
>DAISWR010000023.1:3737-9094 GCA_036826255.1 Nanobdellota archaeon
TCAGTAATCATTAAGCTGATTTTAGCCTCACTTAATCCAAACTTCTTCCTAATATCTTTTTGGGTGGTTCTGCCGCCTTCTTCTTTTATAAATTCAATTAAATTATCTAAATCGCTACTATCCTCTATAACCTCTTTACTTTCCTTGTTTTTTTCTTCTTCTACCTTTTTCTTAGGCTTAAACCTCCAGTATAATAACGCTATTATCAACAAAACCAACAGGGTTATTACAGATATTAATAAAATATTACTATCTCCTTCTATATCTACTTCTAAATCAAGATCTTCTATCTCTTCATCAGCTGGAAACAATATCAGGTCTAAATTAAATATTCCATCTTCATCTATCTCTATAGTTTCTTCAACATTACCCTTTTCACTTTTAACACTTAATGTATAAGTTCCCTTGCCTAATGAAAAGCTATAACTTCCATCTTTAGCAACAACGCTTTGTTTAGGGATGCTATCAATACTAATAACCACATCTTTTACTTTGTTCAAGCTTAAGTCATAAACATTGCCTTTAATAGTGGCTGCACTAGCTAAACCACTCAAAATTACAATAAAAAGCATCAAAAATACTAAAAGTTTCATACTGTCTTATTTATCATTATAATCTATAAAAAGCTTTCTATGAAATAAAAAGAGCCCATTTTAGCCTCTATAAAGCTTCATAAAGCATCTTAAACTGTCCTTTTAAGTTTCTTTAAAGTATATATATAAATAAAGCAGACTATAGCAGTGTTATGAAAAAATATTATGATCAACACCCCCTTGGCAAGTTTATCAATTGCTTAGGAAATAAAGTGCTGGAACCAGCTGTCAGGGTCTTAGCACCTCTTTTCCCTTACAATTTGGTTCCAGTTCATATTCATATAGAGGCTAAAGATGAATAGAGAAGAAATTATACAAGGACTAGTAGAATGCGCCACCAATAATTATGGAGATACTATAAGAATAAAAGATTTAGAGAAATTAATAGAACTGGCTATTAAGAATATAGGCTCACAAGAAAAACTAGAAGACACAAAGGGCATAATAAGTAGACTAGACTGTTATAAGCTCACCCATCCAGATAAGATACCTATTAATGAGTTAGAAATTACACTAATGGAGATCGTATATAAGAGCGAGAGCAAAAAGGATACAAATTATAATCATACTAAATAAACAGGAGGCAAAAAATGAAAAAGGTATTAGCAATATTAGTATTGGCGCTAATGGTATTTAGCGCTGTACCTGTATTAGCTGATTATGGAGATAAAGATGTCTTAACTAAAACAGATTCTGTTGATGTTAAGGATGCAGCAGATACAGATGGAGTAGACTCGGACGTAGAAGTAAAAACAGAGGATGAAAAGACTGGAGAGAAAACAAGAACCAGTATAAAATCCAGAATGATGGATATATCTGCTAAAGACTTTGGAGCAATAAGAGATCATCAACTAGCTCAATTAAGAATTGCTCTAGAAAAATGCGGTGAAAACTCTGAGTGTAAAATAAGCTTAGAAAAAAGAATAGCTTTAGTAAAGAGACTAAGTGATATGGATGCTGAGAGACTAAAAAGGCATATAGAAGCTAGAGAAAAGATAGATGAAAAAATTGAAGAGCTTAAAAAACATAAAGACTTAAGCAAATTCAAAGAAGAAAGAAAGTTTAAAGCAAGAACTCTAGCAGAATCAAAGAAAGCAGATGCTAAAGCTAGATTTGAAGAGGCTAAGAGGCACTTTGAGGAAGTTAAAGCATCTATAAAAGACGCCAAAGAAGATTTAATGGATGCTTCTGACGAAGAAAAAGCTAAAAAGGCTAACAACTACTTAGGTCATGTCTTAGATGCTATTGAAAAACATCTAAACAAAGTTCTAGCTAAAGTAGAGGAAAATGAATACCTAACAGAAGCACAAGTTTCTGAACTAACTTCTGCTATAAATGAGAGGCTAGAAAAGGTAAGTGGGCTAAGAAGCGGTCTAGAGTCAGCTACTACAAGAGATGAAATAAAAGCTTTGGCTAAAGATGTTAGAGAATTGTTAAAAGACGTCAAAGACCATACTAAAGTAGCTTCTGGCAAGGCATTCTCCCACAGGATGGGAGGGGTTATTGTGCAAAGCGAACACCTTCAGGCTAAGCTAGAAAAAGTATTGGAAAGAATGACTGAAAATGGCCTAGACACATCTTCAGCAGAATCTCTAATAAGTGAGTTTGGCTCATTAATAGACTCTGCTAAAGTACACTTTGAAGCAGCTATAGCTAAATTCAAAGAAGCTGAATCTCTAACAGGAGATGATAGAGCTGAAGTCATAAAGGAAGCTCAATCCTACATGAGAGAAGCACAAGCAGATCTAAAAGAAGCCAGAGCTAAATTAAAAGAGATAACTAGATCAGTAAAGGCTCAGGGCGATGAAGCTGAGGACGCTTTAGATGAAGAGACTGAAGACGACGATGACGAAGAAGAGGAAGAAGTAGAAGATTCTGAAGACGAGTCTGAGGAAGAAGAATCTGAAGAAGAGGAATAAATCCTCTCTTTTCTTTTTTTATTTTTATTTCATATATTCAACATTTTCCATATCTTTAAATTCCTTATCGCCAGTTAAGAATTTTATTCCAAGCTGCTTTGAAATTGTATATCCTATGCAATCAACATAAGAGAGATCCCGCTTATAATTCGCAAGTCTAAACTCGCATGCTTCTTTTATAAGATCATCATTATATTTAACGCAAAATTCGTTGAAAAAATTAAATGCCTCATCCGCTTTTGCTTTTCCATATAATCTTAATAAAGAATAATACAATTCCATAAGATTGAGTTTTGTAGTTACGACAGAAACATCATCTTTGGTGTATTTCTTGTAATTTTTGCTTGCGTGCACTATCTCAAATAAAGCATAACTGTCAAAAAATAAGGCATTTACTTCTTCCATCTTGCCCTGTCAGAAGCGCTCTCCCACCCTTTTCTTGCCAAGTCTTTCATCTTCTGCCCAGACATTTTTCTCTCTTTTATCAGACCATATATGTTTGACAAATTAGATACTTTGACGACTTCTATAATAACCTTATCACTTTCTTTTAGCTTTCTCTGCTCAACAAGCTCTCTTGGCAAAACTACTCCTATCGAATTCCCCCATTTCTTAAGCTGAACTTCTATTGCCATGTCTTAGTTATACCTCTGTATAATTTATGTATAACTAGTATATAAACTTTCTTTTTTTATTATCTTATATCTTTAGGACTATACTTACAATGTAAGTAAACCCAATCTAACATAAGTTTATATTAATAGACGAGTGATACTTACAATGTAAGTAGAAACAGTAACATTTATATATACTTACTATGTAAGTAAAAGTAATGCATAAAGAGGTTGTTGTACCCACATACATTTTGAAAGATAGGTCTGTCTCTGTTCTAGAAGCTATTGTTGAATACCTAAAAAACAATGAAAAACTTTCTTTCCATGAAATTGCCCTCCTAATCAATAGAGATGATAGAACTATTTGGACTGTATATGACAGGGTTAAGAAAAAGAGGAAACCTAAATGAATCTAATAAAAAAGAGACCAAACATTGAATCAAGCAGTATAATCTTAGTAATTTTAGTAATAGTCTTTGCAGGAGCGTTCTTTTATCTTGACAGTTCATCAACAGGATTTGCATTTTTAGAACCAGAAATAATAGCGCAGCCAGAAATTACAGCAGAAAAACAAGACTTTAGTATTAATGAAGACGTTAACTTTACTTTTGAATTTCTGTCTGAAGAAGATTCTAGAAATATCAACAAAGTAGAGGAATTAATACAAGGAAGGGCAGAAATAAACAAGCCTGTAAAATGGATTAAGAAGATTAGATTAAATGAAACTATTGGTAATTTAACAGTTAATCTTCCTAAAAACATTTACAATATTAAAGTTAGTAAAATTGTTGATGAGCTTAAAGAAGAGATTAGAGATAATAAATTAATAGTAAAAGATGCTACGGAAGTTAAAGAAGAAGTTGAATTAATTATTGAAGAGATTGTTAAAGAGGTTGAGGTGAAGTATGAAACTGAAGCACCAAGAACAACAGAGAATGAAATTGATGCTAATAGAAAAAAAATAACTGTTTATTCTGAGGTGCATTACACAAATATACTTGCATATACAATAATAAGGGAAGCTTCTAAAGATTTAATTAAATTGTATAGGACCACAAATGGAGTAAGAGAACCAACAGAAATAACTAATTACATAGATACAAATAATAATTCATTAATTGACAAAATAGAATGGATAGTTCCTTCCTTGTCTAATGAAACTTATGAAGCCATTATTGAGATTAGTAAGGCAGAACATTTAGATGAAAACAAGCAGTTTATTTCTAATATTTATGAGCAAGTTAGGGAATTAGATGGAAACTGGAGTGAAATAATTAAGGACAGAGAATATGTTAGAGTTACTTTTGAAAAAAATTTAACCCCTGACAGAGATATAACTGTTTATCTAAGAATTATTTCTGGAAATCCAAAAATAGAAGTATATGAGGTTGATGGAAATGAAATTATTGCAACTTTTGATTCTTTAACTTCAAATGGATACAATAAAGTTTACCTTAATCAGCTTGGCTGGCAAGGAAACCAAAATACTTTTGATTTAAAAGTTCTGGATGGAAGCGTTGAGATTGAGCATATAGTTGACCCATTGTCAGTTTATGATTATAATTCAGGACAGGGAACAATACATTTCATTTATAACAATTCTGCTGAAACAAATTTCCCTCCTGTGTGGGGGACAGATGGTATAAGTGGTAAAGAGATTGCAAGCTACACAAATGTTCAGAGCAATAACGGGGCATATATAAAACAGGATGGGGGTGCTGTTGCAAATTCAGAACCGTCATTCAGATTCAATTTTACCATAGCTGAAACTCCAGCAAGCATCAATTATATTTATGTGTATATTAATGGATTTATTAATTATGATGGTGGAGAGGATGGAGACTGTTTTGTGGCTAATTTTACCCCACAATCCTGGGGCAAAATATGTGATATGCCAACAAGTGATAATGACTGCGTTTACAACATAACAAAAACTCCAGCAAACTACATAAATGGAGACCAATTTGTTTTGCTCTGCGAAGGGCTTAATCTAGATACAGCTGATTCAGTTAATATTGATTACATAAATGTTACCGTTGGTTATACTCCAGCAACTGCGCCATCCTTCTCTAGTGCAATCAATGACACAAACATAACTCAATACCAAAATATAACAATGAACCTAACGATAACAGATAACACAGACTTGAGCAATTACACATTCTCCTGGAACAACTCAGGAAGCTTTGTTAACGATACATCTGTTCAGTTAGCAGGAACTCAGACAACAT
>DAISWR010000024.1:0-9011 GCA_036826255.1 Nanobdellota archaeon
AGAAACTAATCTAGCTACTTCTTTATTCTCATTAATATCTTTAGGCAGATAAGGAGGATTAAGTATAATCAAATCAAATCTTCCATTAACATTCTGGAACAAATTAGATTGTATTGCATTAATGCCTTTACTTATGGCATAAATTACGCTAGACTCATCAATATCAACTGCTAAAACCTCTTTGGTCTTCTTCATAGCAGTCAAAGCTTGTATGCCAGAACCAGTTCCTATGTCTAATACCTTGCCTCTAGAATACCGCTCAACATATTTCTGCAATAAAAAAGAATCTTCTCTCGGCTCATATATCATTTTACTGCTCTAAAATATTCTTTTACTCTATCAATTATGCTCCTTAAGTGAAACTTTTCAATCTTCTCTTCAAACAAATCAATTAAGCTTTCTTTTTCATTAATCCTGTAATCATTACCAACCCTCTCTATCAAATACATATCTCTTAATCTCTTTAATTGCCTTCTAACATTAGAACCAGCTATTCCCTTTAAAGGCAAGTTTAACTCGCTTCTTAATTTTATTACAGCTTCTCTAACAGCCTCAGAAGAGATTTCTTTCCCTTCTTCTTTTAAAACATAGAAGATATCAACAATAACATCTCTAGAATCTCCTGGTTGCAACAACCCAACACTTAAACATAATTTTTTTATCAAATCTCTTTTGCTTAATTCTCCTGGCTTCTCATATTTTCTTAGAGTTATCTCAGCTAAAGGAATATCTTTAGAAACTTTTTTAGCCATTTTAATCAATAACAAAAAATAGTAATTAAAGTTTAAAAGGTTTTGGTTTCCCAAATCTTTATATAGATCTTACCAAAAAAGAATGATATGACAACTTTAGTAGCATGTTTATCTTCTGGAAAAGGTACATGGGGGCACATCGGCAGATTAATAGCAGATTATGATTGGAAGAAGATAATCCTCATAACAAACGATTTTGGCAAAGAAAACTTCACTCCAGAGAAACCATCCGAGTTCATCATTGTAGATTCTATGCAAGGCCTCAAAGAACTAAGAAATGCAATCGGTCAAGGATTAAAAGATAAAATTTCAGATACAGAAGTTGCTGTTAATGTAATCTCTGGAACTGGAAAAGAGCATATGGCTATTATTTCTGCTATATTAAAAATGGGATTAGGAATAAGATTAATAGCCTTAACAAAAGACGGCGTAGAAGAAATATAACATGATTTTATACAGACACCCTGCCAATATTTAACTTATAAAGTGCCTTATTTATCCAACGCGTAATAGGTATAGGCTCTTGCACCAATTGAGATACAAGAACAGTATAAATCCCTGTCCTGTTGGCTCCAATAATATCAGTAAGAATACTATCACCAACCATACATGTCTCCTCTGGGCTAGTTCCAAGATAATCCAATGCATATTTAAATGCAGAAGGATTTGGTTTTTTAACTGGAGAAGATACTACTCCAATACCTGCACTAGCCTCAAAAAGCTTGGCGCGAAGATTGTTTCTATCATCATTAGAACCAGTAGAATTTGATAAAGCGCAAACCCTAAATTTATATTTTATCTCTCTTAGTTTATCACTTACATCAGCATAGTATAGATACTCTTCATTAGTCCTTGGCAATGTATAATCAATATCAAATATATACGCCTCAATCCCCAATTCAGCATGTTTATCAGTATTTATGTCTGCAACACTTTCTAATTTTTCATTAGCTATAACCAAACGAGGATCAAAAAGAGCCATAAAATTTTCAATCATAAAAAGTTCTTTATTAGGATGCAATATCATAAAGAAATTTAGAAGCATAAGGGTTTATATTATTATCCTCATTTAGCAATATAAAAAAATTTATAAGTTCTATTGTATTATACTAATTATGCCAAACCTTTTCAAGGACATGTTAAAAGACTCTGAGTCTCTTTTTAAAAATCCAATTGCCTTAGATTACGATTATCAGCCTAAACTTATCCCATACAGAGATAATGAGCAGCATTACATAGCAAGCTGCATAAAACCCTTATTGCAAGATAGAAATGGTAAAAATCTATTTATCTTTGGTAAACCGGGAGTAGGAAAAACAGTTGCAACAAAGCATGTTCTGCAAGACCTAGAAGAAAACCATGATGGAGTGCAACAGATTTACATTAACTGTTGGAAGAAAGATACCCCCTATAAGGTAGTCTTAGATATCTGCGAACAAATAGGTTACAAATGGATTCAGCAGAAGAAAACAGAAGAGCTATTCCAAAAAGTTAAGGAAGTCTTAAACAAAACATCAACCCTCTTTGTATTGGATGAAGCTGATAAACTACAAGATACCTCAATCATATATTCTATTATAGAAGACATTTATAAAAAAACAATTTTGCTGATAACAAATGAAAAGGATTGGATTAACACGATAGACAAAAGATTATTATCAAGATTAGTTCCAGAACTCTTAGAATTCAAGCCTTATAACCAAGAAGAAACTAAAGAAATCTTAAAACAAAGAGCGCAATATGCCTTTAACCAGAATATATTTGAAGAAAAAGCCTTTAATAGCATAGCAGAAGAAACTTTTCGGTTACAAGATATAAGAACAGGTTTATTTTTATTAAAAGAATCTGCTTTAATAGCAGAGAATAAATCGCTTAAAAAAATAAAACTAGAGCATTCCGAAGAGGCAATAGAAAAATTAGCTACATTTACTTCAAAAGACGAGAAACACCTTCAAGAAGATGAAAAACAAATACTGGAATTAATTAAAGGTAATTCTGGCAAGAGCATCAAGGATTTATATAGTATTTATTCTTTAAATAATAGCCTAGCATATAGAACCTTCCAGAGAAAGATAAAACAACTAGAAACAGCAAAGCAAATAACGCTAAAAGACCATAAAGATGGTTGGGGCTACTACAAAACTGTCGAGTTTGGTAGTCTAAAAACTTTAGAGGATTATTAATCTTTCTTTAACTCATCAATTTTATCATTTCCCATAGAAAGAACTAATTTTAAAGCCTTTAATTCAGTAGCCAGATTTATTTTTTGGAATTCTGTGGGAGCTTTATCCTTTTTAAAAGCGACATCTTCTATTGCAGAATTTAAATCGCTCATAATGCCATTCAAATTTTCTATATCTTTTTCTTTTTTTATCCTATCTTTAAAATAAGTGGCGTGACCCATATAGCCTATTTAAACAAATATCATTAATAAAGTTATATTGTTCTATAACCTATATTTTCTAGTTACGCGTCTACGCGCCTCATACGCGTGAGCTACTTAAAGAAAAGTTACTTCTAAAAATAAAAAAGAGGTGATAAAAATGGAAATAAGCCCTTCAGACATATCGTTGGAAACAATAGAGATTTTATGTAGTGAGCAACTGCTAAAATTGCCTACAGGAGGTAAAAATGGATTTCTACAATAAAGAGAACATATACCAACTCCTGGAAGAAGATGAAATAAGTACGGAAGAAGCGTGTTTCATGGTAGGTTACTTGGAAGAAACTGAATAAGCACAAACCACTTTTTATTTTTTGTAAGACCCCGCACAATATCAAATGCCCTTAAGGAATATTTAATTAATCTAAAAGGCAGCAACTAACCAAAACATTTATATAATTCCGATTTTCATCTTTCAATTAAATTTGGTGATATTGATGGGTGAAAAGATATTCAAATGCGAACTCTGCAACTCAACTTACGATGAAGAGGAAGCTGAAATGCTAAACTACGAATGTTGCGAAGCAGAATTAACAGACCTTGAAGCTAATCCTAAAGAATCAGGCGATGATAGAATATAAAATATCTAATCGGTTTTATCAGCTTCTTGCTATCAATACTAATGTGTTCTAGCCTAAATTTCTCAAAGAAAGGTTTATAGCCTGATTTTTGCAAAGACCGCTAGTTTTTATTATTAAGCTTTAATTTATTATATCTGTCTCAATAATGTTTTTCTCTATAAAGGCATAAAGTTTCCTTAAGGGTTCTTTCAAAGCAGGTTTATCATAATAACCAGAGATATCACTATTTAAGCCTTGAACTATATCCCTAAGGGTTCTCTTGCTAGAAGCTATAGCAACTGGAACACTGTACAATCTATGATCAATTGCCTCTGGGAGTTCTATATTTCTTGGAAGAATTAATTTTTCGCCGCTTGTAGTATGACCCCTATAAATTTTGCTCTTTTCTCCAACAGAACCTATAACAGAATCATATTCCTGAGTATTATATAGGCTATCATAAGTTCTTCTGCTAGCTGACCAAAGAGATTCTGGAATCATGTTCAACTCAAAGGCAAGTTCTATATCCTTCTCTGCAATATTTGGATTAAAATGTGCAAGGTATTTAGAGAGTTTTTCCGAATATAATTCTCTTATTTCTTTTCTACCTAAGCCTAAAAGGTGGCTGCTTAGGACTCTAACTGGTCCAAACATAGGGTCTTCCATCCTAACGCTCCCCATGTCAAAAATGCCCATCAAGCTATCTGATTTTCTCTTATGTCTCTTAAAATGATGGAGATGTTGATCTCCTTGGGAATATACCTTCCTGCCATTAAGGAACATATAACCAACAAGGGGTTTTAATAAATATTGGAACTCTTTCCACTTGCCTGTTGCAAAAGATTTAAGAGGGCCATCCTCAGCAATTATCTCAGTCTTGCTTTTAACTCCTTGGTTAACTAAATTCCAGTATAAGACAGCCTTAAACTGCCTTCCTCTTTTTCCAATATAAAATTCATAAGGATCTTTTTCTATATCAACTTTAATAGAAGTATTTGGCAGTCTAAAGTTATTGTTTTCAATTATATCCGTAGTACATCCAGCAAACTCGATTACAGTGTCCAAGGATTTTGATACTATATCTTTTTTTATAACATCTCTAAGGCCATCTATATCAACAGCTAGGACCTTTTTTTCATCTTCATCTATAAACTTGTCAGATTTCAGTTTTTCTTTTCTAGCATCAATTAGCTTTCTAAGAGCGATAACATCCTGATCAGCAGTAGGGCCTTCCCAGTATTCAGTTAACAAAACATAAACATATTCATCATGAGAATGCTCCTTTGAAATTTCCTTAGTTACCCCCTGATGTATAACTACCGGAACTGGTAACTTAAGATCATTCTGGAACTTTAGGTTCTCAAAGCTGTATAAAACATCCTGTTCAAGCCTTCTAGGAAATCTAGAAATATAAACCCTTTCCCTCCTTTTGCCTACAGAGTATATCTTAGCGAATAATGTACCAAGAACATTATTATTCACATCAGATAGATTTATATTCTTTAAAGTGGCAGTGTCAAATAAACTAAAGCCTTCTTCCTTAACTGTAACTCCTTGTATATCTTCCGCATTTATGCCTATCTTATTAAGTCTATCACTTATATCAGGTTGTCTATAAAAATCACGTTCAGTGTACCTACCAGGCAAAAATCCGTTAGCCATAATTATAAAACCCCTATGAATGGACATATAGCCATTTATAAACATTTTCATCAATAACTATTATACAGTAATTACACTAACTATAGACTCTCCTGCCCATGCCATGTATTAAAAATGCTAAGTCCTTTATCCTTTCTAAAGCTATAACAGCCCCCTTTTTATCCCAATATCTATTATATAATTCAGCGCATCTTTGAATAACCTCTATTTTTATAGATGACGTTTTATACGCACTTTCAACGTCATGAGCGTAGTATGCATCCATAGCTTTTAGATAAGCTTTAACTAAGTAAGAATATAATCCGATAATATTTTTAAAAGCGGCTTTATTTTTAGATAAATCCTTAAAAACAAAAGATAGTTTTCTTACTTCATCAGCAATTGCTTCAAGAGCATAAGCAACATTCCAGTAATCCAGCAGTTTATTGTTGCTTAAGTTTGCAATTCTAGCAGAACTATTATCTTGGAGATTTGTCTTTATAATCCTCAGTAATAAGAAAGTTAATCTATCAACGTCATTATCTCTCTGCAATATATCATTATAATCCACAGATTTAGCTGTCATATCTTCCATCATATTTCTGTTTAATATATCGAGTTTTCTTATAAGTTGGGGAATGAAAATATTTTTTGACGACAAAAAGACTTTAGCTGTCATCCTTGTTGCAGTCTGTTCCAGAACCTCTAAAGAAACAAGGCTATGCATAATATCCCTGATATCTTTAGATTTATTCATCAAGTCTTTTCCTATAATCCTAATAACATCATAACCATTAATGTAATACGCTACCAGCTCCCTTCTAATCCTAAAAAGGTCTTTATCAGTAACATCTATCTCAATTTTCTTATTCTGATCCTTTTTAGTTTTAGAGCTAGAAGATATAAATAAGCCACTGCCATTATCCTCAAAGTGAATAGGGTCTCCCTTTCCAAGACCTTCCTTTTTTATCCAACTTTGTGGTAAAGTAACTACATAACTAGTTCTTCCAAATTTGATTAAACTTCTTGTATCCATTTGTAACACCCCTCTTTTTATTCAAATTATAGTGGTATATACCACATATAAAATATATAGACTAAGTATATATATAAAACTTACTATCTAAAATCATACCTAGAGGGGGGTGGAGGAAATGATGAGAATATCTATAAGAGATAAGAAGAGAGAAGACGACTTTACAGAAGATCTAGAGGATTTAGAACTAGAAAGAGAAGACCAGTTATTAAATGACGAGATAAAAGACTGGGAAGAAGGTTTCGAAGAAGGTTATTTTAGCGACGAAGATTTATTATAAAGCCATTGTTAAGAAAACAAACTCTGAAAATTTTGATAGATAATGTTTTCGGTATCAGCTATAGTCAAGCCTTTGATTACACTTATTTCTTTTATTGTTTTTTTAACAAAACTAGGTTCATTCCTACCAACTTCAGGATTTCCATAAGGCGAATCTGTTTCAGTCAACAACCTAGAAAGAGCAGTTCTATCTACTAAAGTTTTAAAATGTTCAGATCTTAAGATAGATACTGGAATAGAAAAATAACATCCGATATCTTCTGCTCTTTTAGCAAGCTTCATATTTCCAGTGAAGAAATGCAATAAAGTTTTTACTTTAAAACCTTCTAATATATCAATAACCTCTTTCTCAGCTTTCCTACTATGGATAATAACTGGTTTGTTTATTTCCTTTGCTAATTCTAAAAACTTAATAAAAACCTCTTTTTGTCTCCTTATAACACTTTCCTCTTTATCATGATAATAATCCAACCCGCATTCTCCCAGAGCCACTATATTTTCTTTATTTTCTTTTATAAGGGAAAAGATAGTCTCTAATTCTTCATCAGATGTATTTTTAACCTCATTAGGATGTATTCCTAAAGCAACTTTAACAAGATCATACTTATTTCCCAATTCCAAAACTACTTTATTATCGTCTTTAGTTAAACCATTAACTATAATTGCTTTAATACCAATTTTTTTCGCTCTTTTAATTACTTCATCAAGGTCATTTTCAAAATCTCTATACTGTAAATGGGCATGTACATCAACTAGCATAACAGGTTAATAATATAGAGTTATTTATATCTTTTTAGAGTCTAGAGCAGATTTGTTAAGTCTGCCAAGCTTTGTATTCTATGAGGAACGTTTTTATGTTTATTTTCCCTATCTAATAATAAAGCTGGTAAGTTTTCAGATTCGCGTGGAACAGTTGCATCATGCGAAGGATCATCTCCAACAAACAAAATACCGCTACGATACAATGGCAGACCCAACATCTGAATCATGGAATGATATGCGCTAGAATCTGGTTTCTTAGCACCAATTTCATCAGAAAAACAGACGGCATCAAAAAATTTATTCAGATGTAATCTATAAAAAGATTTTTTGTAAGGTGAATGCATATTAGACAGAAGGCCTAATTTATATTTCTTCTTTTTCAAATAACTTAATGTATCAATTACATCAGGATAAACTTGACAGTTCATTGCATCAGAATCGTAATAATCGCATAACTTCTTTTTAAGGTCTTCATATTTAGGACTGTCTTCAGAAATGCCTATATTTGTTAAAAATTTTTCAACAAAATCTCTAGTAGTTCTAAAAAGATTTCTTTGCAGTTCAGACCACACTTCATATACCCTCTCCAAAGGAGCACCTGTAATTTTTGCTGTCCTTTCCCTTCTTTCACCATCTTTAGCTTTGACTAAAGTAAACCAATAATCAAAACCAACTGCAATAATCTGCTTTTCATGTAAATAACTTTTTGCTTCAGCTAGATAGTCCTTTGATGCGCTATTCATATTTAACCCCAGAAAACACCCCACCAATACATATGTGTTGCATCTTTTTATACTTTTCTAAAACAACTGAACAAAAAACGCTCCAAGTTGGATAAGAATTATAAACAAACATAATAGATTTATTGATGACCATGCTCTAAGAGCTTTCTTCTTATCATTAAAGATCTTGTGAGTTAACACATAGGCCATTCTACCACCATCTGTAATAAACAGAGGTAGCCAATTAAACAAACCAACTCCTAAGCTGATTAACCATATCCAAAAAAATAATCTTGTAAACCAAAGAATAACATTCTCAAAAGCTGTAAAATTTGCCGGACCTATAACAACACCCAAATAACCAAAATTCTCTCCTCTAGGATGCTCTGCAGCAATAACCTTAGCTTTCCTCTTATCCGTCTTTATTAATAATTCATCTCCTGGTTTAGTTTTTGCCATAAATTCTGTAAAGCTTAAAACATTAATCACATCATTATCATTAACAGATAGTATTATCTCTCCTTCTTCTATTCCACCCTTCTCTAAAGGAAATCCTTCTTCAAGCTTATTAATCATAACCTGGTTATCATCCAACAAAGAAGATGTAAAGGGGCTTAGGATAAGGATGCTTATTAAAAAAACGACTAAGAACAGAATTATATTAGCGAAAGATCCTGCAGATAATATGCCTAATTGGGCTTTAGCACTAAGTTTACTCATCTTTTTCTCATCTGGCTCAACAAAAGCTCCTGGAAGGGGGCCTAAAAAAACTAAGCCGGAACTTTTTATCTTTAAATTATGAAGTCTTGCAAAAAC